>CAZFCL010000083.1:0-5873 GCA_964517705.1 uncultured Zetaproteobacteria bacterium
AGCAAGCGATTGATGCTATTATCGCGGGAGGTGGAAGTTTCAATCCGTTTCTTCTGTTTGGCAGCGCCTTGAGGGAATGCCACGATCCGTGCTTGTACTTTACCCAGCTATCCTAATTGCTGGACTTTCTATACCAAGGCTCATCTACCGCCGGATCAAGGATCATCACTTCGATATCAGGGCGTGGGATCGCAAACGCGCACTGGTGGTTGGTGCAGGCGTAGCGGGGGAAGCACTGATTCGCGATCTCCTGAAGCCGGGCCCTTATCAGCCAGTTGTACTTTTGGATGATTCGGAGCGACGAGCAGGTCAGGAGATTCATGGTGTACGGGTGGTTGGAGCTCTGAGCGACCTTGAGAAGGTGGTGGAGAGCCATGATATTGAAATAGTACTTCTGGCCATTCCCTCTGCCTCTCATCAGCTAATTCAACAGGTTGTACAGCAGTGCCAGGCGCATGAGGTGCCGTGTAGAACACTTCCTTCCGTTGCCGATATTGCTGGTGGAAAGGTGGAAGTCTCGCAGCTTCGACAGGTAGAGATCGAGGATCTTCTCGGCCGGGATACAGTGGAGCTTGATCAGTCTGGCATCCATCACCTCCTTACAGGGCGAACGGTTCTCATTACTGGCGCCGGTGGCTCAATTGGCTCCGAGCTATGCAGGCAGGTTGTTCGCGAGCAGCCCTCCCAGCTTATTTTGCTTGATCATGCTGAGTTTAATCTCTACTCCATTGAGCAGGAGATTCGTTCGCTCCTTCCGGGTGGCTGTAAGCTGCATGGTGTGCTGGGTGATATTCGTGATATGTCGTGCATGCGGTGGTTATTCGACCACTTTAGCCCTGATATTGTATTCAATGCAGCTGCTTATAAACATGTGCCGCTGGTCGAAGAGAATCCGGCTGAGGGCGTTAAGACCAATGTAATAGGCACCTGTCAGATTGCCGATATGGCTGTGGAATCTGGTGTTAAGAAGTTTATACAGGTCTCCACTGATAAGGCAGTAAACCCGACCAATATCATGGGAGCAACCAAGCGGGTAGCCGAGATTTACTGTCAGGGCTTGAGCCGTGGGGGTGGGTCTACTGCATTTATTACAACCCGCTTTGGTAATGTGCTCGGTTCTGCCGGTTCTGTTGTACCACTCTTTCGCAAACAGATTGAAGCGGGTGGCCCGGTGACTGTTACGCATCCCGATATTACCCGTTATTTTATGACAATTCCTGAGGCGGTTGGCCTGATTCTTCAGGCGGGAGCTATGGGTGAAGGCGGGGAGATATTTGTACTCGATATGGGTGAGTCAGTAAAAATCGTTGACCTTGCTGAACAGATGATTCGCTTGATGGGTCTGGAGCCGGGAAGTGATATTGAGATCAGCTTTACAGGCTTGCGGCCGGGCGAGAAGCTCTATGAAGAGCTGTTTCACGAATCTGAAAGTTTGGATACCACAACACACCCAAAGATCATGCTTTCAAAAAGCCGCGAGGTAGATCAGAGCGCAACGAAGAGAAATATAGCCTTGCTGAAAGAGGCGTGTGATATGCGTGATATGCAGCTTATCTATAGTGGGCTAAAGCAGCTTGTCCCGGAGGCAGAAATAAAGCCCTCTCTTCCAGGCTCCTTTTGATTGGAGGAAGAAGGCTACCCCCTCTCTGTTGAAGTGGTGGTCTTTGCGCCGCTACCGGGAACATTTACCTATTTGTGGCCAGCGAAGCTTGGCACGCCTCGCGTTGGTACTCGGCTGAAGGTTCCATTTGGCAAGGGTGTCCGCTCTGGCGTACTGGCCTCAATAAACAGATTAGCCAATATCTCTGCATCAGGCCTAAAGCCTGTAGCTGATTGCCTGGATGAGCAGCCGCTGCTTGATGCATCACGCACGGCCTGGCTTGAGCGGGCAGGGCGCTACTATCTTGCATTACCCGGCGAACTATGGAGTACAGCACTGGGGTGGGCGTTGCAGGGTGATATGCGCCGCTTTCGTTGTAATGACCTGAAAGACATTTCCAGTGACCCACTGCTTTCATCTCTATTTCCCACACGGGCCGCTGTTTCACTCAAAACCTTGTTAAAGCGAGCTGCAGACCAAGATGTAAGCAGCGGCGTGCGCCATGCTGTTTTTAGTGCGGTGGCATCGGGGCTTGTAGAGGAGGTTGTGGCGGAGCTGCCTCAGCCTCTTAGTGCAGAGAGCCTTTTACCTGAACTGCACCCTACAGAAGCGCAACAGCAAGCGATTGATGCTATTATCGCGGGAGGTGGAAGTTTCAATCCGTTTCTTCTATTTGGCCGTACTGGATCGGGAAAAACCGAGGTTTATCTCAGGGCAGCTGAGCCCATGATTGCTGAAGGCGGGCAGGTGTTGGTGCTGGTTCCAGAGATAGGGCTGACCCCGATGTGGTTGATTCGATTGAAGAAGCGTTTCTCGCGTGTGGCAATCTGGCATTCGGCTATGAGTAACGCTGAGCGCTTGAAGGTGCGTCAACACTTGGGTGACGTTGATGTGATGATTGGTACGCGTTCTGCCCTCTTTCTGCCTCTGCCCAAGCTGTCGATGATAGTGATGGATGAGGAGCATGATGTCAGTTTCAAACAGCAGGATGGGATGAGTTATTCGGCACGTGATATGGCGCTGCTATTGGCGCAGGAGCTGGGGATTCCGGTTGTGCTGGGTTCAGCCACTCCGAGTGTTGAGAGTTGGCGGCAGGTGCAGGGTGGAGGGTGCACCAGGCTTGATCTTCCAGACCGGATTACTACTCATGCCTCAGCTCAACCAGAAGTAGTTGATATGCGTGGTACAGATGCACCTATTTCGGCCACGCTGCTCGAAGCGATGCGTGAGAACCTTGCATCTGGAGAGCAATCAATACTGTTCCTGAATCGCCGTGGTTATGCCCCAGCACTTCAATGTACGGCCTGCGGCAGTGTGCCGGAGTGCCCGGACTGCTCGATGCGGCTCACACTGCACCGGCGCGCAGGCCAGCTTCGTTGTCATACCTGTGGCTATCGACGCAAGGTTCCCGGTAGCTGTGAGACTTGCGGAGAGCATGCTTTCCTTCCACTGGGCGAGGGGCTGGAGAAGCTTGAGGAGTGGCTGGTGGAGCAACTCCCCGAACTCCATTTTGAGCGCTTTGATCGGGATGTAATTACCAGCCACTCTCGTTTGGAGAAAACACTGGCCGATTTTGGAGAGGGTCGGATTGACTGTTTGATAGGCACACAGATGTTGGTGAAAGGGCATGATTTCCCCAATGTGACACTGGTTGGCATAGTGAATGCAGACCTTGGGGTTAGCCTCCCCGATTTCAGAGCGGGGGAGCGCTGGTGGCAGCAGATGACTCAGGTTACCGGACGTGCCGGGCGCAGTGATAAACCAGGGCGGGTAATTATCCAGACACGCATGCCTGAGGCAGATTGGCTTGCACGCATTTCCGAAGATGAAGCGGTTCGCACACTGGATGAGGAGTTAAAGTTGCGCGAGATGTTGCATTATCCCCCCTATGCTCGTTGGGTGCGATTGGTTTTCTCGTCTGCGAAAGTGGAGCGTGCAAATGAGGTGGCTGGGCAGTTCATGCAGCACTGCAGGGGTTTTGATGGTGTTGATATCACAGGCCCAATGCCGTGCCCCCTAGAGCGTATCTCTGGAAAGTACCGTATTGAAGTGCTGTTGCGAGATGTCTCCCGTAAGCTACTACCGTGGAAGCTTGCCCCACTCATATCCAGCATGCAGTTACCACGAGATGTGCGCATTCGTGTTGATGTTGACCCACACGATATGATGTAACTCTTTCAGCCATTTCATTTTCCAGCCTGCTTTATAGAGTGGGTTTTCCTAAATCGGACTTGGAGAAATCATGGGTGAATCGATGATTCGTGTGCAGGGCGCACGGGTGCATAACCTGAAAAATATCAGTTTGGAAATACCGCGCGATAAGCTGGTAGTGATCACTGGTGTCTCCGGTTCCGGTAAGTCATCACTCGCTTTTGATACGCTCTATGCCGAGGGGCAGCGGCGTTATGTTGAGTCACTATCTGCTTATGCGCGTCAGTTCCTGGGGGTGATGGAGCGCCCTGATGTCGATGCCATTGAAGGACTTTCTCCTGCCATCTCCATTGAGCAGAAAAGCACCAGCCGCAATCCGCGTTCAACTGTCGGCACTATCACTGAGGTGTACGACTACCTGCGCCTGCTCTTTGCCCGCATCGGGCAGCCTTATTGCCACGGCTGTGGAGAGCCAATTACTTCACAACCAGCCAGTATCATCATCGACCAGTTAGAGAGTCTTTCAGGGGGAACCAAGCTACAGCTGCTTGCGCCGATTGCCCGTAATCGCAAAGGGGAATTCAGAAAGGAGCTGGAGAAGGCCGGACGAGATGGTTTTGTGCGTGTGCGCATTGATGGTGAGACCATGGCACTTGAAGATGTGCCAAGCCTTGAGAAAAACATCAAACACAATATCGAGTTAGTGGTTGATCGTTTGGTGATTCGTGATGGTGTTCGCACTCGCCTTGCCGACTCGGTGGAGACGGCACTTCGGTTTGGCGAAGGGCTAATGATTGCACTGGTCGGTGCGGAAGAGCAGATATTTTCAGAGCGATTCTCATGCCCGGATTGCAATATTTCCTATCCTGAGATTGAGCCCCGCCTCTTCTCTTTTAACTCGCCAGTTGGTGCCTGCCCGGCGTGTGATGGGTTGGGTAGAAAGACGGTGTTTGATCCGGAACTTGTGGTGCCAGATACTGCTCTTTCGGTGGCTGGTGGCGCTATTGAGCCTTGGGCTGGCCGTGAAACATTGATGTATCGGCAGACATTGGAGGCAGTGGCCTCGTATGCCGGTGTTTCAATGGATACACCATTTTGCGAGCTGCCAGAGCTAGCGCGCAATGCACTCTTGTATGGCAGTGGGCGTGAAAAGATTAGATTTGTTTATGAAACGCCGGGTCAGAACCGTGTCATTGAGAGGCCGTTTGAGGGTGTGCTTCCGAATCTTGAGCGCCGTTGGCGCGAATCGACCTCTGATGATGTGCGCGAATCGCTGTCAAAATATATCAATACGGTCGATTGCCCTACATGCCTTGGTTCAAGGCTAACGAAGGCAGCGTGCCATGTGCGTATCAGTGGCAAAAGCTTGCCGGATATTGTGGCTATGCCACTGCGCGAGTGTGTGGCTTGGGTTGATGGGCTCTCTCTTTCCAAGCAGCAGCGAAAGATTGCTGACAAGGTGTTGGAGGAGGTGTCCGCCCGCCTCGGCTTTATGATTGAAGTGGGGTTGGATTACCTAAGCCTTGCGCGTACCGCCGGAACTCTGTCAGGTGGCGAGGCACAGCGTATCAGGCTGGCAACTCAGATTGGCTCCGCACTTGTTGGTGTGCTTTATATTCTTGACGAGCCTTCCATCGGCCTGCACCAGCGGGATAATGATCGGCTGCTGGCGACTTTGAAGCGGCTTCGTGATCTCGGCAATTCGGTACTGGTCGTAGAGCATGATGAGGATGCAATTAGAAATGCCGACTGGATCATCGATATGGGCCCAGAGGCTGGCGAACATGGCGGGGAAGTGGTGGCACAAGGCGCGCTGGAGGAGGTGATAAAAGCGAAAACATTGACCTCTGATTATCTCTCGGGGCGCAGATCAATCCATCTACCAAAGCGGAGATGTACCCCTAAGAAACATACAATGATCGGTGTTGAAGGAGCCTGCGAACACAATCTCCAGAAGACCACTGCCAAGTTTCCACTCTCTCGTTTTTCCTGTGTGACGGGTGTTTCCGGCTCTGGTAAATCAACGCTCACCAATGATACGCTGTTTCGTGCCTTTGCCCGTGCAAGAGGGCTTAAGACAGATCGAGTGGGAACACATACGGGGCTGATTGGCGCCGACCTT
>CAZFCL010000084.1:0-5850 GCA_964517705.1 uncultured Zetaproteobacteria bacterium
CCTGCCTTCGATTTCATCATCCACCTACCACCAGCCAAAGCTGGAGTGGTGTTATTTACTGAATCTGTGCGCGAGCTGTTTCTGCCAGCTTCGCAAAACCATCAGCATCGCGAACAGCGATATCAGCCAGAACCTTACGATCCAGATCGATACCAGCCTTGCCCAGGCCGTGCATGAAGGTTGAATACTTCATGCCATTTTCCTTGGCAGCCGCATTGATACGAACAATCCACAGGCTGCGGAAATCACGCTTCTTAACCTTACGATCACGATAAGCATACTGACGTGCCTTATCGACCGCCTGGGTAGCTACACGGAAACAGCTCTTGCGGCGACCACGATAGCCTTTTGCAGCTTTGATAACACTCTTGTGGCGGGCATGCGCCTGTACTCCGGATTTAACGCGAGGCATATATCTCTCCTAACCTAATTAAAACGACTTAACCGCGACCTGGAACCAGACGTTCCATCGCTTTTGAATCTGCTGCAGAAACCAGCTCTGTACCACGCATATTGCGCTTACGCTTTGGCGACTTCTTGGTCAAAATATGGCTTGCAAAAGCCTTATTGCGCTTCCATTTTCCGCTACCAGTCTTGGTAAAACGCTTGGCCGCTCCGCTGTTTGATTTCATTTTAGGCATGATTCAATTCCTTCTTTAAACTGCTCTTATTTCTTGTTTGGCATCATGATCATAATCATCTGACGCCCTTCCATATTCGGCATTTTCTCAGGCTTACCAAGCTCTTCCAGCTGGCCAGCCACAAACTTCATCTGTTCCAGACCACGTCCGGTATGTGCCATTTCACGCCCACGAAAACGCAGGCTTACCTTTACCTTGTGGCCCTGAGACAGGAACTTCTTCGCTGCCTTCATCTTCACATCCATGTCATGAACATCGGTGTTAGAACCCACTTTCACTTCCTTCACCTGCATTACATGCTGACGTTTCTTAGCAAGGTTGGCCTTCTTGCTCAGCTCGTATTTGTACTTGCCATAATCCATGATCTTGCAAACTGGCGGATTACTTTTTGCAGCCATCAAAACAAGATCGAGCCCCTTTGCCTCTGCCCTGGCAACTGCCTCGGTCAGCGAAAGTACGCCCAACTGATCACCTGTTGTATCATCAACCACTCGGACTTCTGAAGCTGCGATATCCAGGTTAATTGGCAATTCTTTCTTAATACAAAACTCCTTCTTCTTTTGAAAACACCATATTTTCCAATATGTTATGCATGCTCAGCCTGCATTTTTACCATCTTGGCGATCCACTCATCAACACTGAAAGTGCCGAGATTCTGACCACTCCGATCACGCACGCTGATCGTTCCTTCATCACGCTCCCGATCACCGGCAACAATAATAAAAGGCACCCTCGCCAGAGTGTGGGCGCGCACTTTATAGCCGACCTTTTCGTTTCGCAAGTCCATATCTACGCGAAACCCTGCAGCTGTCATCTTTTGCGTCACTTCGGTGACATATTCGGAGTGTGAATCGGTGATATTACAGACCACCGCCTGCACCGGTGCAAGCCAGAATGGGAACTTGCCTTCATGGTGCTCAATCAGAATACCGATAAAGCGTTCCATCGACCCAAGAATGGCGCGGTGTAGCATCACTGGTGTCTTACGTGATGAATCCTCCGCCACGTACTCAGCATCCAGTCTGCCCGGCATTGAAAAATCAACCTGAATCGTGCCGCACTGCCAGACACGACCAAGGCAATCTTTCAAGGAAAACTCGATTTTTGGCCCGTAAAAGGCGCCCTCACCCGGATTCAGGCCATATTCGATCTCTTTCGACTGAAGCGCCTGATGCAGAGCGGCCTCTGCCTTGCTCCATTGCTCATCGGTGCCAACCCGCTTCTCGGGGCGATCAGAGAGGAAGATAATCACATCTTCGAAACCAAAGCGTTTGTATACATCGTAGGTCAGATCGATGAAGTTGCACACCTCATCCTGAATCTGCTCTTCAGTACAGAATATGTGCGCATCGTCCTGAACAAAGTTACGTAGGCGCATCAACCCATGCAGTGTGCCGCTTGGTTCCTTGCGATGGCAGGAGCCAAACTCAGCCAGTCGCAGTGGTAGGTCGCGGTAGGAGTGTAGATCCTGATTAAACACCTGAATATGGCATGGGCAGTTCATCGGCTTGATTGCGTAATCGCGGTTCTCGGTGCTGGTGGTGAACATCTCCTCGCGGAACTTGTCCCAGTGGCCAGACTTCTCCCATAGCTTGCGATCCACCACCTGCGGAGTCTTGATCTCCAGATAGCCGTTATCACGCATCACAGCACGGATCTCCTGCTCGACGCTCTGCCAGATGCTCCACCCCTTCGGATGCCAGAACACCATGCCTGGCGCCTCTTCCTGTAGATGAAACAGGCTCAGTGACTTGGCCAGTTTACGGTGATCGCGTTTCTCCGCCTCTTCGAGGCGCGACAGGTAACCCTTCAGATCTCCCTTAGATGCCCATGCAGTGCCGTAGATGCGCTGCAACTGCTCATTCTCGGAGTTGCCCTCCCAGTAGGCACCAGCCACCTTCATCAGCTTGAAGTGCTTAAGTGTTCCAGTATTCGGCACATGTGGCCCACGACAAAGGTCGGCCCACTCACCCTGCCGGTATAAGCTGACAGTTTCACCTGCTGGAATACGCTCGATTAGCTTCGCTTTGTACATCTCACCAAGAGATTTGAAGTGGTCAATCGCCTTGTCACGATCCCACTCTTCTCGCACAACATCGAGCTTTCTATTGGAGATTTCACGCATCTTCTCTTCGATCTTCTGTAGATTATCAGGGGTAAAGGTGCGATCAAATGCAAAATCGTAGTAGAAGCCATCCTCAACCACCGGGCCAATCGTTACCTGTGATTTCGGGAATAGCTCCTGCACTGCCATTGCCATCAAATGCGATGTGGAATGACGTATAATCTCAAGCCCCTCATCAGACTTATCAGTAATCAGAGAGACCTCATCACCATCATGCAGTGGAGAGGAGACATCGACCTGCCTTCCATTCACCGTAGCAGCCACGGTTGCACGCACCAGGCCAGGCCCAATATCAGCGGCTAGATCATAGGCGGTTGCACCCTCATTAAGAGTGCGTGATGAACCATCAGGCAGTTGAATATTCATGGCAATGTGACTCCTCCAAGCAGGCGATGCATCCTAGCGTGGTTATATCATACGCCAAGGCTTGAATAGAAAAGGGTCGGGCTGATTTAATCAGTCCGACCCTTCTTTCTACTTGCACTGGTTAAAAATGGTAGGCTCGGGCGGTTTCGAACCGCCGACCCCCACCATGTCAAGGTGGTGCTCTACCCCTGAGCTACGAGCCTATAAAAACGGCGCGAATCATAGTCACCTTCCACACATCATGGCAAGAAGCATTAGTTCTCTGCGGCAGAAACCAGAAACCAAACCTCGTTCACAAATGTGGCTTCTCAGCATAGCATATCCTCAAAGTGATATGACTATGCCACCAAAGGAACACCTGCTGCACACCCTGCATGCACATCAAGCGCAACATCGCTTTATCTCTGATCAGGCGATAAGAGATATTGCAGAGCGCCTGCAACTTCCGCGCGCACAAGTTGAGGCAGTCACTGAGTTTCACTCATTTCTCCACCGTGCTCCACGCGGAGCTTTTGACCTTATGTTCAGCAACTGCAGCAGCTGTGGCGACCTTTCACTCATGCATCTCCTCTGTGAGAAGGCAGGCATCAAACCCGGAGAAACACGTACTGATGGCGTAGTCAGCATAGGAGAGACATCCTGTATCGGCATGTGTGATCACGGCACCTCACTGCTTGTAAATGGTCGTCCTATCCACTCACTGGATAGCAACCGTATTGATGCTATTTCCCAACTAATTGCTGAAAAAACTGCGATAGAGCAGTGGCCAAGTGATTGGTTTGAAGTCCGCAATCACATCTACAAAACTGATCTGTTGCTAAGTGGAGAAGTCACAAGAGGTAGTGCAATCAAAGCTGTTGAGAATCAGGGGGTTGATGCGGCATTTGAAAAAATTCGCGTATCTGGCCTTAGAGGGCGCGGCGGTGCGGGTTTTGAAACAGCACAGAAGTGGCAACTTTGCCGAGAAGCGGAAGGCAGTGAACGCTATATCATCTGCAATGCTGATGAGGGTGAACCGGGTACATTCAAGGATCGTACCCTGCTTGACGCATACACTGACTCTCTAGTCGAGGGCATGACCATCAGTGCACGCACGATTGGTGCCAGAAAAGGATTCATATACCTTCGCGGTGAGTACCGTTACCTGCTTGGAAAGCTGGAAACTACACTTGCCACGCGACGTGAAGAGGGGCTCCTCGGGCGCTCTATTCTCGGTGTTGATGGTTTTGATTTCGATATTGAGATCGTGGTCGGCGCTGGCGCCTATATTTGTGGTGAAGAGTCGGCCCTGATCGAGTCGCTGGAAGAGAAACCCGGTATCCCGCGCAATCGACCACCATTTCCTGTTACACACGGCTATCTTGGCCAGCCGACAGTGGTAAATAATGTTGAAACACTGGTGGCTGCAGCCGCCATCATAGCGCATGATAAAGAGTGGTTTCGCACAGTCGGTACCAAAGAGTCTAGCGGCACTAAGGTTCTCTCGATCTCTGGTGACTGCGCCCGACCTGGCATCTACGAATACCCGTTTGGTGTGACAGTCCGAGAGGTGTTAACAGACTGTGATGCAAAAGAGGTGCAAGCAGTACAGGTCGGCGGCCCCTCCGGCAGGCTGATTGACCCATCGCAGTTTAATCGTCAAATAAGTTTTGAAGATCTTGCCACTGGCGGCTCATTTATGATCTTTAACAGCTCGCGTGACCTGCTGGAAGTCATTCGCAACTTCAGCCACTTTTTTGCCCATGAGAGCTGTGGTTTCTGCACACCATGCCGAGTCGGCACAATACTGCTAAGAAACAGCATGAATAAGATATGCAGCGGCCACGGTACAGCGCATGATGTTGATGAGCTGAAGCGGACATCGACACTGGTAGCTTGCCGCTCTCACTGCGGACTAGGCATGACAGCACCCAACCCAATCCGTGATGGCCTCGAACACTTTCCGCAACTATTCGAGAAAAAGCTCCTACACCAGGAAATGGAACCTGAATTCGATCTGGATCAATCACTTGATGAGGCACGTCAACTAACATGCCGCGATGATGCGGAGGCGCATTTATGAGCACCATGATAAAAATTGATGGTGTTGAAGTGCCCTTTGAAGGGGGGCAGACCATCATGGATGCCGCACTGGCTGCAAATATCTATATTCCGCATCTCTGCCACAAACCAGGGCTCTCCCCGCACGGCAGCTGCAAACTCTGCACAGTCAATGTGAATGGCCGTGCCGCTTCCGCATGTACCATGCCAGCCAATGCAGGGCAGGAGATTGAAAACAACACGCCAGCACTCAATGAAGTGCGCAAAACCATTACCCAGATGCTCTTTGTAGAGGGCAATCACCTCTGCCCATCATGCGAGAAGAGTGGTGACTGCACACTGCAAGCCATTGGCTACCACTTCGGCATGCTTGACGGCCATTTTCCACAGTTCTACCCACGTCGTAAGGTGGATGCATCACATGCATCGCTGGTCGTTGATCGCGACCGCTGCATTATGTGCGAACTCTGCGTGCGTGCCAGCCGTGAGGTGGATGGTAAAAATGTTTTTGCTATCAGTGGCCGCGGCACAAATCGCCAGCTGATTGTCAATTCATCAACAGGAGAGCTGGCTGATTCAAATATTACGCTGGCTGATCTGGCTGCACACATCTGCCCCGTCGGGGCGGTCTTAATCAAAGAACATGGCTATGAAGTGCCGATCGGCCGCCGAACATTT
>CAZFCL010000085.1:0-5835 GCA_964517705.1 uncultured Zetaproteobacteria bacterium
CGGCGCTCGCGAATACGTGCTGCCTTACCACGCAGATCACGCAGGTAGTAGAGCTTGGCACGGCGAACACGGCCATGGCGAACTACTGTTACACTCTCCAACATCGGTGAGTGCAGCGGGAAAACACGCTCAACACCAACGCCATTGGAGATCTTGCGAACGGTGAAGCTACTAGAGATACCTTTATTATGGCGAGCGATCACAACACCCTCGTACGCCTGTAGACGCTCTGTTTTCACAACGCCATTTTTAGTATCTTTGAAATCGATAAGACGCACATTTACGCGAACAGTATCCCCTTCACGAAAAGATGGGATATCATCACGCAGCTGATCTTTGGTTACATCATCCAGTGCACGCATTTTGTTTTGCCTCCAAACTTAACCTCTGCCAAACCAATGTTTTCAACGTTTTCCGAGTCGATCAAGATAAATCGCCAAGGCGGCCCGCACAGAAAGGTGGCGCACTTTACCGATACCTTCTATAGGTGACAACCATCCATTTGCAGGTGGCATATCTTTGGCGGCCAGCCCCCAGCCGGTTCCAAGTACAATGAGGTGTTTTCCACCCATGCTGGAAATATCGCCTGGGTCCACCACGCGCGCTCCCTCTGGAGAAGTCGCAGAAGTATACCAGAGTTTATACTCATCCAGATTTGGAATACCCTCTATCGACTTCACACAGCGGATCGACTTCAGCACTTCACGGCGCTGAGGGTTGCGTTCACCACCGGCACCATCCAGGTAGTAGCTGGTCATATCACTGATCAGCGCATGCATACCATCAGCAGGATGCACCAGATAAACCGGTGATATATCGTAAAAGGCACAGCTGCGCGCAAAATCATGAACATCAATAGAGGTGATGGCCGTGGTTCCGGTTTCGCCCGACCGGGTCAGCACTGGATGATGCACCAGTGCCACAGCAATTTCTGAGCTAATTGAAGACATGGCGGCGAACCTAACCGCCCCCGCTCCTTCCGCAAAGAAGGCAAGCTCCTCAATGCAGTCTAGGCTATTTATGTGTACTGTCTGCACCTTGCAAAGCGTGGAGATATACAAATGACAGATATTGGCCGTATCAATAGGCTGAAAGTGGTAAAGGAGGTGGATTTTGGCATCTACCTCGATGATGAAGAGCTAGGGGAGATCCTACTTCCGACTCGCTATGTGCCTACTCCATGTGAGATCGGCGCCGAACTCGACGTATTCATCTACCGTGATTCCGAAGATCGGCTTATCGCTACCACAGAAAAACCTCATGCCATGGTAGGTGAGTTTGCACTTCTGAAAGCTGTTTCCGTGAACCGCTTAGGCGCATTTCTTGACTGGGGCTTGCCGAAAGACCTACTGGTTCCATTCGCCGAACAGAAGCCGCGTATGGAGGTGGGAAAACTCTATGTGGTGCGCATCTATGTTGATGAAGACACACATCGTATTGTCGGCTCTGCACGCCTGGATAGCTTTCTCTACCGTGAATCGGAAGGTGAGCTTAACGTAGGTGAAGAGGTATCTCTTTTTATCGCCAACAGAACCGACCTTGGCTACCAGGTCATCGTCGATAACACCTACTGGGGGCTGTTGCACCATAATGAAGTGGCTCGCCCCCTTAGCCGTGGGCAGCGCATTTCCGGCTATATTAAAAACGTACGGGAAGATGGGCGTATCGATCTCTGCCTACATATCAAGCCCAGCGAAAAGACCGATGATGTCTCGCACATCATTTTGAATGAGCTAAAGGGGTGTGGCGGCTTTATTCCGCTCACCGACAAAAGCTCGCCAGAAGAGATTCAGAAGCAGTTCAATATTAGCAAGAAGATGTATAAAAAGGCAGTCGGCGCACTCTACAAAAATAGGTTGATTACCATTGAGCCTGAAGGCATCAAATTACGCAATCACTAAATAAGAAAGCCCCGGTAATTACCGGGGCTTTATGCACTTAAACAACATGAAGGAAAAACTTTCCGGGCGGGTTAGGAGGGAGGAAACCGTCCCGGATACGACGCACTCTATAGAACCCGTGTGATACCTCCGTGAATCAACCATGAAAATAATTTCATCTGTGTGAGTTGCTCCAAAATATACTGTTACTTTATGATCTGTCCGCACCGATTAACTGAAACAGTTCCAATCGCGAAGATGGGTTGTTCATAAACGCACCTGTGAGTTTCGAAGTCGTGGTGCGTGAGTTGGGCTTATGGATACCCCGGTGGCACATGCAAAAGTGCTGACATTGAATGATGACTGCAACACCCTTTGGATCTAGCACCTCCTCAATCGCATTGGCAATCTGCATTGTGAGCTTCTCCTGCACCTGCAGCCTTTTTGAGTAACCCTCAACCACACGCGCAAGCTTGGAGAGGCCAACCACGCGGTCACGCGGAATATAGGCAACATGCGCTTTGCCAACAAAGGGCACCATGTGATGCTCACAGTGGCTATGCACATCAATATCAGAGACCAGCACCACCTCATCATAACCCTCGGCCTCCTCAAAGGTCTTCTCAAGGTGCTCACGCGGATCTTCCTTGTATCCGGAAAAGTGTTCATGCATTGCCGACAGAACTCGCGCCGGTGTCTCTCTCAAGCCCTCTCGCTCTACATCTTCACCAATGTACTCCAGCAGGCCTCGCACATGCTTCATACCCTCGATATTCCTGACATCATTCAAATCAATATCTTCAACCACAGCCCAACCTTCCCTTTATCGCTTTGTGGGGCACCATAACGCATTATGGCGCAATACTACACCCTCTCACACCAGACCACATCGGAGAAACAGGCATGTTAACGCTAGATATACTGCGCCACGGCGCTCTTGAGGGCGGTGTGAAATACAGGGGAACTGTAGATGATCCCCTGACCACCGAAGGACGAAAAAGCATGGAGCATGTATGGTCGGAGGTTGCAGGAAATATTGACCTGATCATCACCTCACCACGAGTCCGCTGTGCAGAACCGGTAAAAGCGTGGGCAACAAGAAAGGGTATTGAGCATATCATCGAACCACGTGTGGCCGAAATGTATTACGGCGATTGGGAGGGCAAAACAATCGAACAGATCAAAGAGGAGTATCCAGGTATGCTGGAGAGGTGGCGTGAGGATCCTACAGACATGCGTCCACCCGGTGGAGAGTCACCGGAAGAGCTACTTCTCAGAGTCTCACAGTGGTGGAATGAGGTCTGCAAAACGTACAGCAACAAGCACCTGCTTCTGGTTACCCACTCAGGCACCATGCGGATGCTAATGGCCCATATTCTGAGAGGATCCATTGCAAGTTCACGCAGACTTGCCATGCCTTATGGGTGCTGGAGCCGTATTCTATATCATAATGGGAAAATCCAGCTTCTCTTTCACAATAGAGAGGTTGTGACTAGATAAGTTTTGCAGCCACCTCGGCAAGGTGAGTACCATAGCTACGAGCAGCCACAAGTGCCGCTTCAGACACTGATCCGGGCATTCCTTCATGGTTTCCACTGCGCCCATAAGGCCCCCACTGCGAACCTCCATCTGCATAGCCAGGTAGTGATTTTGGGAAACCTACTGTCATCATCCCCTGGTCAAAAAAATGTGAGTGCAGAGAGATCATCGTGGACTCGACACCGCCACCAGCACCACCAAAGCCACCACCAGAGGCAAATACACCACCCACTTTTCCTTCCAGAAGACCCTCCATCCAGAGCTTTCCAGCTCTGTCGATCAACTGCTTCATCTGCCACGCCATCGAGCCCATATGCACAGGTGTACCAAAAACAATCACATCAGCTGCGACCAGATCATCCAGTGAGGCATCTGCCGCTTCTCTCAATGTTACAGATGCCTTCGGCTCAGCAACCTTGAAGCCTGCGGAAATCGCATCAGCCATCTTTTTGGTATTCCCATAATCTGAGTGATAGGCAATCAGCACATTCATAAACCCCTCCAGCGGCAGCTCATTGCCGCCATTGTCACCCATTTGATCTCAAAAAACCAATCCGCTTTAGAAAACAGGCAACTCCCGCTAGCTTGCGACCTCCTTTTCAGAAGTTAAATGACGCATGGCGTAGGAGAGAGATATGAGCAACAGTTTTAACGCAAAAGATACCCTTCAGGTTGGCGGCAAGGCCTACACTTACTACCGCCTTGATGCAGCAGGCGATGTTGGCCGGCTCCCCTACTCAATGAAGGTACTTCTGGAGAATCTGCTGCGCCGCGAGGATGGTGTAAATGTCACCGCTGATGACATCAAAGCACTGGCCAACTGGGATGAGAAAGCTGAACCAAACCATGAAATCGCCTACATGCCAGCACGCGTACTGATGCAGGATTTCACAGGTGTTCCTGCCGTTGTTGACCTGGCTGCCATGCGTGATGCGATGGCTGAACTGGGTGGCGATACCAAGAAAATTGAGCCGCTCGCACCGGCTGAGCTGGTGATCGACCACTCTGTACAGGTAGATAATTTTGGCTCGGCAGATGCTGCTGAGAGAAATACCGAGATCGAATTTCAACGCAATCGCGAACGCTACAACTTCCTCAAGTGGGGGCAGAACGCCTTTGAAACCTTCAAGGCTGTACCTCCAGGCTGCGGTATTGTGCATCAGGTAAACCTTGAGTATTTGGCCCGTACCGTTTTCGTGAACAGTGAAGGGGTCGCCTACCCCGATACACTGGTTGGCACTGATTCACACACCACCATGATCAATGGCCTCGGCGTGCTTGGCTGGGGCGTTGGCGGCATTGAGGCCGAAGCCGCCATGTTGGGTCAGCCCGTTTCAATGCTGGTGCCAAAAGTGGTCGGCTTAAGGCTGGCCGGTGAACTGCCAGAAGGTGCCACGGCAACTGATCTTGTGCTGACTATTGTAGAGATGCTGCGCCAGCACGGTGTAGTAGGTAAATTTGTTGAGTTCTATGGCGAGGGGCTAAATCACCTACCGCTGGCAGATCGCGCTACCATTGCCAACATGGCACCAGAGTACGGTGCTACCTGCGGCATTTTCCCAATTGATGAAGAAACTCTGAACTACCTACGTCTCTCCAACCGAAATGAAGAGAATATTGCACTGGTTGAGGCTTATGCCAAAGCGCAGGGCATGTGGCGTGATGCCAATATGCCTGATGCGGTTTATAGTGAAAACATCGCGCTTGATATGAGCACTGTTGTACCCTCTCTTGCCGGCCACAAGCGCCCGCAAGATCGAATCGTATTAACCGAAACAAAAGTAAGGTTCGCTGAGGCATTGAGCAGTGTAAAAAGTGAAGCAACCCTCGACTCAAGGCCAGTCACTACCACCATCAATGGTGAAGAGGTAACGATTGATAATGGCGCAGTCGTCATCGCCGCTATCACCTCCTGCACAAATACCTCCAATCCATCGGTGATGCTTGGCGCAGGCCTTGTCGCCAAAAAAGCACATGCACTGGGCCTTAAGGCCGCACCATGGGTGAAGACATCCCTCGGCCCCGGCTCGCTAGTGGTGACCGAGTATCTGAACAGGGCAGGTCTCTCTGCTGATCTTGATGCGCTCGGTTTCAATACAGTCGGCTACGGCTGCACTACCTGTATTGGCAATTCAGGCCCGCTGCCTGCTGAAGTTTCCGCAGCCATTTCAAAGGGCGACCTTGCCGTCACATCTGTACTCTCCGGCAACCGCAATTTTGAAGGGCGTGTACATGCCGAAGTACGCATGAACTACCTTGCATCCCCACCACTGGTGGTCGCTTACGCCATTGCCGGCACCATGAACATCGACCTCTACAACGATCCAATTGGTACCGATTGCAATGGCTCCGATCTCTTCCTGAAAGATATCTGGCCAACACAGAAAGAGGTCGCTGATATGGTGGCATCATGTGT
>CAZFCL010000086.1:0-5766 GCA_964517705.1 uncultured Zetaproteobacteria bacterium
AGGTGGGCCGTACAGGCGTGGTGACACCTGTGGCGTATATGGAGCCAGTCAATGTGGGTGGTGTGACTGTGTCTCGTGCCACACTGCACAATATTGATGAGCTTGATCGCAAAGGAGTCTACGTCGGTGCGCCGGTGCTGGTACGCCGTGCCGGTGATGTGATCCCTGAGGTGGTGCGGACTCTGGAGAAAGGTCCAGCATCGAAAAAGCCGCAGCCTCCTGCTGCCTGCCCGGCCTGCGGGGCATCACTATTCCGCATCGAGGGGGAGGTGGCTATTCGCTGTGGTGGTGGCCTCTCATGCTC
Source organism: uncultured Zetaproteobacteria bacterium (assembly GCA_964517705.1). Classification (GTDB taxonomy): domain Bacteria; phylum Pseudomonadota; class Zetaproteobacteria; order Mariprofundales; family Mariprofundaceae; genus Mariprofundus. The sequence continues at coordinate 305 of CAZFCL010000086.1, forward strand.
GGCGCAACTGAAGGAGCGCTTCCGACACTTTGTATCACGTGGTGCAATGGATATTGAAGGGATGGGTGACAAGCTGGTGGCACGCCTTGTTGATGAGGGGCTTATTACCAGCATTGCTGACCTTTATGAGTTTGATTATCACGAGCTCTCTGACTGGCCGGGCATGGGCGAAAAGAAAATTAATAATCTGGTGGCAGCTGTTGAGGCCAGCAAGGGGAGACCGTTGGCGCGGTTTTTACATGCGCTTGGTATTCGGCATGTGGGCACGGCCACAGCTGCTGCACTTGCTACACACTTTGGCGAACTGAATGATGTTATTTCAGCCGATGAGGAAGCGTTGTCGGCGGTGCCTGATATTGGTCCAGAGGTGGCGGCCAGCATCCGCTCATTTTTTGGTGAAGCGCATAACCTTGATGTGATTCATAGGCTACTAGCTGCTGGTGTGGAGCCTCAGGTTACTGAGGAGGTTGCAACAGGGCACCTGCTGTCGGGGAAAACTGTGGTTCTGACAGGCAGCTTTGCATCGGTGAATCGGCGGAGTGCGCAGGAGCGGCTGCGTGAGTTTGGCGCAAAGCCTGCAGGTTCAGTATCAAAGAGTACCGATATTGTCATTGCAGGAGAGAAAGCTGGCTCCAAGCTGAGCAAGGCGCGCGAGCTAGGTATTGAAATAGCTGATGAAGCACAGCTGCTCGAGTGGTTAGACTGGGAGAAGATCTAGCCCAAGTCCCCGCCTTCAAAATCCAAAAGCTTTCTTTTCCAGGTGGCTCCAAAGGCAAAGCCACCCACCCCGTCCGCGGCAATAATTCGATGGCAAGGGATAATGATGGGCAGGGGATTGGCGCCGAGTGCCTGCCCTATGGCACGTGGTGAAGTGCCAAGCTGTCGGGCGATTTCGCCATAAGTACACACTTCGCCAAACGGAACCTTTATCAGCTCTTTCCGCATCTTCTTTTGGAAGGGTGTAGCTGGCTTTGCCAGTGGTGGAAAGACTTCGGGTTCTTGGTTGAAATATGCCGTAAGCCAGCGTGAAAGAGGGTCATCACTAGGCTTTGCTGAGGCACTTCCTTTTAGTGTAATCCTCTGACAGGCCAACCCATCCCACGCGTAGGTAATGGTGCCAAGTGGCGAATCAAAGCGGTAAAGCATGGGATAATTCTATGGAAGCCTCTCGTTGCCGGCTAGTCTGCGCAGATGGAGTGGGAACTTTTCTTTTCTGCGGTGGCCTCAGCCACACTGTTGCCAGGTGGCTCGGAGGCACTGTTGCTCTATTATCTGAGCGAGGGCGGCAGCGTGGTTGTGCTGCTTCTGATTGCGACAGCTGGCAATGTGCTTGGCAGTCTGATCACTTATGGCATGGGGCGGCTTGGTAACAGTGCCGTGCATAAAAGGTGGCTTCGTATATCAGAAGCGCAAGCTGAACGAGCTGAGCACTGGTTTGAGAAGTATGGAAAGGTATCGCTATTGTTGGCTTGGCTCCCTGTTATCGGTGATCCAATCTGTTTGGCAGCAGGGCTTTTGCGGTGTGGCTTGGTCAGCTTTATGTTGCTGGTAACGATTGGAAAAGCAGCACGCTACACTCTGCTTGCGACTCCCTTTATGTAACCGCCTGAAGCCAGAATGGCAGCGTTAGCAGAGAGAGCGCGGTTGTCACTGTCACTGCCTCGGCATAGAGGGCGGCATCAAGCTTGAAACGGTCGCAGATGACCAGCCCCAGCACCATGGTTGGCATAGCCCCTTCAATAATGACTGGCGCCAGTAGTTTTTCCGGCATGCCTACACCAATGGATGCCCCCCAGACAAGCAGTGGCATCAGCAGCAGTTGAATCAGGATCATGGGTAGGAGCACAGGAATGCGTTTGGCCCAGCCGGACTGCCAGCGTAGCGCCATACCAACAGAGAGCAGCATCAGTGGTACCACTGCAGCACCTAGAAGTGATAGCGATTCTTCAAGCCAGTTTGGCATCGGTATTTGAGTGGCGCTCAACAGTAGGGCCGCAATAGCCGCCCAGAGCGCAGGCACCTTCAACAGTGCCATAAATAGACGATGACCCTGGCCTGATGTGCCATAGTAGCGTGCCAGCATGATACCAACTGTGAATAGAAGAGGGGTACTGGCCAGAAGATCGAACTGAATCGCAACTCTTTGCGACCACTCTCCAAATGTTTGGCTAAGTACAGGCAGGCCAAGGTAGGAGAAATTACCGAATGCAGAGGCAAGTAGAAGCGCGCCGATTGCTTTGTTGGGGTTACCTGTTTTGATAAAAGCCTTAACCAAGTGGCCGCTGGAATAGATAAGAAATGCTGCCAGCATTGAAAGAAGCACCGCAATAGCTGAGACCAGTGGAACGCGCAGTGTGTTTAGGTCTACAGGCACCTGCCAGAGCACATGGAGCACGAGTGCGGGAAGAAACAGGTGATAGACTGACTGTGCCAGATGCGAGCGGATTGCATCCGCACTGCTATTGCCAAGAATCAGCCGCCAAACAATTCCGACAAGAATAATGAGAGACATAGCGAGCAGCACACTGGACATGGTGTCTACGCCTTATACTGGCGCTGCAATTCGCGTTTGATGTCACGCTCCTTCATGTCGCGGCGCTTGTCATGCAGCTTTTTGCCTTTCGCCAGGCCGATCTCCAACTTAATGAAGTTACGCTTGTTGAAGTAGAGCTTTAGCGGAACCAGTGTCAGCCCTTTCTCTTTTAGTTTGCCAAGTAGCCGCTCCACCTCTTTTTTGTGCATGAGTAGTTCACGTGAGCGGGCAGGGTCATTCGGGTTGTTGAGTGCAGCAGGCTTATAGGGGCTAATGTGGCAGCCGATTAAAAGTACACGTTCATTGCGAACAATGCAGTGAGCCTCCGCCAGGTTGGCCTGGCCAGCACGAATCGATTTCACTTCGGGGCCGGTTAGGATGATACCTGCCTCGAATGTCTCCAGAATATGATATTCGTGCCGTGCCCGGCGGTTCAGAATAGCCATGGTGCAGATGCTAGTGCGAATTCTTCAGCTGGCCAGCAGCGGTTAATATCCGCCCCATCGCCTCTCTTTGCGGGGCCGGACGTGCGGCAGTAAAAGCCCGAACAAAATACCTACCAGAATGGCACCACCACCCAGCATAAACCAGCGCTGATACGCACCATTGGTGAGGCTCTCTGTTTCACTTCGGAACTCTTCCAATGCACGCTTTGCCTCGGCAGCTTCTGCTTTTAGTGATGTGTTCTCCGCAACTATTTCGGTGGCGCTTGCGGCGGTTTTTTGTAACAGGGCAAGCTTGGCCGCAAGTCGGCTGTTTTCACTCTGTAGGTGTGAGTTCTCCTCTTCCACTACCTGTTTCTCTTTTTTAAGGATACCTAACTGGCTCAAATCTTTTTCAAATTGTGCCAGGCGATCTCTGGCTGCTGGGCTGCTCATCAGGTAACGGCTGAGAATCCATCCCTCTTTACCGCTAGATGTTCTGATATGTGAATAGCCGTCGGTAGACTGCTCCAGCAGCTCGACTGCGGTGCCGCTGGATAGCAGGCGCACGATTTTATGGTTGGTGCTCTGGCCTGTACGCATGGTGAATTTGGCCTGATCTACAATATAGCGGGTCTCTGCTTCAGCCGCGCTTGTAAAGGCAAGTAGCGAAATAACAGCAATCAAACTTTTCATGAAACGACCCTCCGTGTGGTCACAAATCATATCTGGCAGGCGTGGCATTGTACAAAGAGACCGGCTGTGAGTTTACAAGCCAACGGTCAGGAGGCGCATATAGAACCTTTAACCATTTGATTTGTCACCATATTCTTGCTGCGGCCCATTGTCATCCGGGTCAATGATGTGATGTACAATTTCCTCTTCCGTGAACTGTTCACCGCACACCGTTTTCCCCTTCAGTGATATGCCAGCAGCATGCACTGAGTCTCTACTTCCAGAGATCAGGGGGTGCCAGCTGTGCAGCGCCTCTCCTTCATGCAACAAACGGTAGGCGCAACTATCTGGCAGCCATTTGTATTGTGCGTCAGATAGCTTGCCTATGTTGAGGCACTCAGGCACCAAGGTGGTGCGGTTGCCGTAGTTGGTGCACTGGCAGTCTGAATCGTTAAAGAGGCGGCAGCGGATATTGGTATAGAGCACTTCGCCACTGTCTTCATCCTCAAACTTCCAGACACAGCAGCGGCCGCAGCCATCACAGATCGCCTCCCACTCCTCATCACTCATTTTCGACAATGGCTTTTTCCAGAACATCGCCTCTCCAGGTTACCGATGCAACACTACCCACATTATCCCACCTATAAAGCGCACGCTCTATCCTTTAAGAGGGCAGCGTGTGAAATGTCATAGGCATATTTCACACAGCCCATACGGGTAAATAGGGGTTGACAGGGGTGGATTGGTGGACACTATTGGCATTTAGTGGGGAATTGTGGGTAATTTTCCCAGTAAGAGGTAGCTGGAGGAGAGAGGGCGAATGTTTCAGGGCGAGCACAACAACAATATGGATGAGAAAGGGCGCGTAAGTATCCCTGCTTCTTTTCGCGATGCGCTGAAGAATTTCCATGGTGAAAGTGCGATCATTATTACGCGCACACCACATTCCCGCTGCCTTGTTGCCTACCCGATGCGCGAGTGGCGCCAACTTCAGAAAAAGATTGCTGCTACACCACCCAGTGAAAAACTGCGTGCCTATAAACGTATTGTAATCAGTTCCGCACAGGAGTTTCTGCCTGATCGCCAGGGGCGTGTACTGCTCTCTGCTGCTTTGCGCGAATATGCTTCGCTGGATCGTGCTGTTCAGTTTGCCGGCGCAGGCGAGACTTTTGAGATTTGGGATAAGGGAAGTTGGGAGAAGCAGCTAGAGGCGGATTTGTCGTTGGCTCAAGGCTTCGAGCTCGACCTCTGATGTGGGCGGAGCCGGTTGTGATGTTCAGCATATTCCGGTCCTTCGCGACTTATTTACCGAAGCGTGGATTACCGATCCAGATGGGTGCTATGTCGATGCCACTTTCGGGCGGGGCGGGCACAGTCGCACACTACTTGCCAAGCTTTCTGAAAAAGGACGCCTTCTTGCCATTGATCGCGATATGGATGCGATTGCGGAGGGGGAGCGGCTTGCGCGAGAGGATGCACGTTTCTCCATTGTCCATGCTGATTTTGCGCAACTGGGCGACCTTCTCGACAAGAAGGGGTGGCTCCAGGTGACAGGTATCGGCTTCGATCTCGGTGTCTCTTCACCGCAGGTGGATGATGCCGAGCGCGGGTTCTCATTTCAAAAGAGTGGCCCGCTTGATATGCGCATGGATGTCACCACAGGCCAGCCATTGTCGCAGAAGCTGGCACATGTATCTGAAAGTGAATTGGCCGATATTATCTATCGCTTTGGAGATGAGCGTTATTCGCGCCGCATCGCTAAAGCCATTCTTAATGCGAGGCATGAAGGTAAGCTTAATTCGACCTCTGATCTGGAGAGTATCTGTTTTCAT
>CAZFCL010000087.1:0-3561 GCA_964517705.1 uncultured Zetaproteobacteria bacterium
CTGTAATCGCATGATACTCATGCAGAATATCGTAGTAGCCCGCATTATCCTCACGGCGAATAACTTGAGGGCGTGCTGTCTGGTCAATATGTACCGCGGCTGGAATATTCTCTTTGGCAAGCTCGGAGGCATCATAGGTCAGTGTCATAAAGCGGGCAGCCTTATGTCCAGATTCCCATGCGGGGAAATAGTTGCTGCAGTGTTCTTTAAGAATCACCGGTGCGAAGGGCATGAATTCAGTACGTTGGAATTTCTTATTCAGCCAGTTGTTGATATCTGGATCAGAGCAGGCAGCCATTACTGTGCGATTTCCGAGTGCCCGTGGGCCATATTCCATACCGCCGTCAGCACGCGCTACCACCTTGCCAGCTGCCAGCAATTTAGCAGCCTCAAGTGCTATATTGTCAGGCTTCTCAAAGATAAGGCCCGACTCCTTCAACGCTGCTTCAGCGGATGCCTTATCAATTTCAGTACCCAGGTAAACATTGCTCATAAACTTTGGCAGTTTCTCAGGGTGGAGATTTGAGTATGCTTGCAACGCAGCTCCGGCAGCGAGACCACCATCCCCCATGTTTGGATGAATATAGATGTTTTCAATATTTGGAAGCTCAAGAATACGTTGGTTTAGTTTAACGTTGGCAAATATGCCGCCTGCGAGGGCCAGGTGTGATACGCCGAGGTTTTGTGCGTAGGACTCCACCTTGTCGCAGACAAGTTTTTCGGTAAATGCTTGTAATCCGGCGGCGATATCCTCTTTTTTTAGTTCATTTGTTAGTTCAGCAATGGTCTTTTGTGCCATATCGCCATGTTGACGCAGTGTGCACTTGGCCAGTTTTGCATGCAGCAAATGATCCCAATCATCAGGGTTTACCAGCTTCATCAAGCGGCTATAGAGAGGTTCCGGGTTGCCAAACGCTGCTAGCCCCAAAACCTTTCCTTCATGCCGAGTGGCCTTGAAACCAAGATAGATGGTGAAGGCGGAGTAGAGCAGGGCGAGGCTATTAAGGGCGTGCAGGTGTTCTACGTGCTGCATCTTTCCATGTTCACCTACCCATACAGATCCCCATGAAAAATCTCCTGACCCATCAAGTGAGATGATGCCAACCTTCTTATCTGCAAATGGTGACGCGAAATATGCTGAGGCTGCATGGGCCTGATGGTGTTCAACGACTGTGGAGGTTTTATCTCTAAGCTCCTTTGGAAGCTTGGGACGTGAGCGGAAAAGCCGTGAAAAGCGGTTGAGTTGCTGTTTACGATAAAAGTTGCAGATATCTACATCATCTTTTGCCAGTTTGCTGATATGCTTAAACATGTGATTCAGAGCAGGGTGCTGGGCAATATGGTCAAGGCCAGCCAGTGCGATATGATCTATCTGTTCTGAAGTAACGCCTCCGATCTCAAGAACAGCATCAATGGCAGCATGTGGGTAGCTGTTATCAAGTTTGACACGGGAGAGGCGCTCTTCTTCAACGGCAGCAATTACTTCACCATCACGCACCAGAGCGGCGGAGGTGTTATGATGGGAAATATCGTTAATGCCGAGAATGATCATATCACTTACTTTTCCCTATTGCTTCATTAACCTCACTAATCCTCTCTTTTGGAACAAAAAGAAAGTTTCTGGTCGAGTTTTCTAAAATGGAGGAAGTGTCATCACCTTCACCTGAATCGAATGGGAGGGCCCCTTTTTGATGGTCAAAGTAATAGCCTGAGTAACCAAATGCTTTTATGAAATTGAATACATCATCCGGTTTTATTTCAGATAGATGCTTTTCTTCACACTCAAACAGGAAAATAGTTTTTCCTTTCTTAATGAGACTTTCAGACCCTTGGAAAACAGCCATTTCATGCCCTTCTACGTCACATTTCACTAAGTCTGGTGTCAATTCATGTTGCGAACAGTATGTATCAAGAGTGTTTGCGCTAACTCGTATTTTTTTTGTATTGCCTTCACTGCTATTTTCGAGGCTTGCCCAACTATCCCCCTTATTTAAATCTAACGGAATTGTAAGGACCGATTCACCTTCAAAGTTCGATAGTGCGATATTCTCAATCGCGTAATTATGAAATTTAAGTTTTTTCATTAAGTGAGAGGTGTAAGTATAATACTTTGGCTGTGGCTCAAACCCCCCTACTTTTCCTTTGTGGCCAACACTTTTAGCAAACCAATATGAGTAAACACCTTTATATACACCGATGTCGAACGCAGTCATTCCTGGTTGAAGGAATTTTCTAACAAAGTCCAGTTCCTGACGCTCACCCTTTTTTAGCAACCTAAAGGCTCTATATAAAAATCTTATTTTACCAAACATATTATCATCCTAATGCCTTGGTTCGAGTGCCGGCAGTTTACCAGCTGCCGTACAACAGGCCTAATACAATGAACAATGCCATTCCTGTAGCCAGGCCAATGATGTTATTCATTTCGCGGTGCTGCATCATCAATGCAGTATCAAATTGACCTGTCCATGCCTTGCTGCTCCAGCGTGGGATGATGCGAGGTGTATGTTTCATGTAGTCAGTATACCTACTGCCAAACATCTTACTAAGCTGTGCCTCTTCACGTTGCATCGTCGGAATAAAAATCATCCAAAATAGAACGATGCCAGCTACTGCAACAATAGGCTGATTGCTGCCGATTAAAAAGCCGATTGCGATGAGGAAGTGGCCCAGATAGAGCGGGTGGCGGCAGAGTGCATATGGGCCGGTCTGTGTTACTTCCTTGAATTTATGAATATGCCCAGAGGCCCAGAGGCGTATCAGTTCGCCAATGAGAATGAACGGCGCACCCCACAGCATCGACTCAAGGCTAGGGCGAATAAAGAATAGCGCTACAGCTCCCAAGGCATAACTTAGTTTGATGCGGTGCTCAATTACCAGTCGGTGCCAGGCTGATGTAGATGCTATATCACTGCTCATTTGGTGTAGTCTCTTTATGGTTTAATGGTGTCGGTTTGTTGTCACGGTAGTCTGTCAGGTGCGCCAAGATACGGCCAATTTTAATTTTTGCAGCCATTTTAACTGGAATATGGCGTGCATCATCTGTCATCCAGAGTGTCATAGCTCCTTTTCTGGCAAAAATACCACCTGTCTTCAGCTTTGGCGTGACAATAATACAACTTACTTTCTCTCCCCAGGGGGCTCTTAAAACCTCTTTTTTGGAGGAAACATTCACCTCAATCTCATAGCGTTTACGCGAATCAAATACTGGGACTTTAATAGTTTTACCTGGCTCTAGGTGAAGCCCACGCACAGCGAGAAAGGCATCAACCACACTTAAGTGGCCAGCGGGCACATCGAAATACTCAGTAGTTTTATTTTGCGTGTGTGAGACTCTGTTCTCTTCCCAAAGGAACTCGGTACGTTTCTTCGCCTTGTACTTACGTTCATGCAGATTGGCATCAAACAAGGTGCTCTGCATGCGTCCAGCAATACAGGTTCCTTCTGCGGTAATGTAGTCACGCACCTTTTTGAATATATCGAGCACTTTGTTGGTTTTCGCAACAGTTGTTACCTGCCACCCCTCTCCTCTATCGATGATATCCATAGTGGCGGAGCCTG
>CAZFCL010000087.1:3571-5518 GCA_964517705.1 uncultured Zetaproteobacteria bacterium
GCGTTGATAAACTCCCAGTTAATATCGAAGCTCAGGTGTTCGCCAGTATAAGGCATACATAGGTTGGCTTGTGAAGGTTTTTCCGGAGTAGATGCGGCTACTCCATGTGGCCGCATGACAAGTAGCATCGCTGTAAGAGCCAGGAGAATCACCCAACCAGTTTGACGTGTATAGAGGGAGATATACCTAAAGTTCATCTAAGGCCCTTATAAATGATACAGGCTGGATGGAGCTCATGCAGGTAAAGTGATCGCAGCTGCGTTTGAAGCAGGGGCCGCAGGCAGGGTTTGATTCGATATGCCAATGTTTTACTCCCTCCTGTTTATCCTGATTCATGTTCAGAGGGCCGGATCGCCACGATGCTGAGGGCCCCCAAAATGTGATGGTTGGCCTACCAAGTGCTGCGGCCAAGTGTAGAAGCCCCGTATCGGCACCAATGGCGACGCGGGCGTGCATAACCAATGTGCATAATTCTGACATCTCCAGGCGTTCAGGCAAGGCAAGGCCACTGCTCTGTTTGGCGTAATTTTCTGCCTGCTCTTTCTCCGACTCACTGCCCCAGCTAAATAGAGGTGTTAGCCCTCTCTTTTTTATATCAGCGGCGATAGCAAGCCATGTGTTTTCAGGTAGTTGCTTGGTTTCCCATCCACCCCCACTATGTAGAACAATATAGCTGTTTTTTTCCAGCCCCAAGCGGGGGAGAAGCCCTTCGTTTGCCATGCAGGCACTTCTGTTCAGCTCGATGGCTGGCGGCGCATAGGGAATTGTCTCGGTGGCACTTAAGCTATTAAAAGGCGATGCGGCGATGCGGCGATAGTACTGCACCACATGGCGTTCATCGGGGTGAAAAGCACTGTTTCTGATTAGCAGACTGGCTGGCTTTTCACGCAGGAACTTCTTATCAAAGCCAAACACAGGAGCACCACATAAGCGCGAAACAACCGCTGATTTTATCAAGCCTTGTAGATCAAGCACGGCGTCAAAGTTAACCCTTCGAAGCTTTTGAGTCGTATGCCATATTGATCGCAGTGGATGATCCCCCTTCGGAGAGATGGTGTGCACTTTCACCTCTCTGGGCAAAATATCCATGACAAAGCGGTAGCGTTCATCAACCAGCCAGTGTACTTCACTGACATCTGGTCGTTTCAGGAGATCACCAAGTGCTGGCAGGCAATGGATGATATCGCCGAAGGCTGAGAGTTTGACGATAAGTATCTTCATTGAAGCATATTCAGGCAGGCATCAAGCAACATCGATGGCGTGATATTGGCCATGCACGGGTGCCCCTCCACACTGCATTCACGCTGCAGGCAGGGACTACACTCAGCCGGATGATAAAGAATACCGACCCTTGGTCCGCTAGGGGCTGTTCTGGCGGGGTCGGTAGCACCGAATGGGGCAACAGTCGGGGTGCCGAGGCCCGCAGCTATATGCATCAGTCCTGAGTCATTGCAGAGCATGAGTTGTGAAGCTGGAATCAACTGTAGTGCCTCAGCGAGTGTCGTTTCACCGGCTGCATTCCAGTGCGGGGCATCAATACCTTGCAAAATATCTTCAGCTAATTCTCGATCTTCTGCCATGCCAAGCATGAGCGGTTGCCAGTTATGGGCGACAAGTGAGTGGATAACCTCTTTGAATCCTTTAGTGGGGTAGCATTTTGCCCCGCCGAACTGAGCCCCGGGGGCTACGCATATAGTGCGCTCCGGATTCATGCCATGCGACAACATCGTCTCCCTGCCTTGTTGAATAGCACCTTCAGGTATTGAAAGAGTCACCTCACTACCGTTGATGGCTATGCCCGATTGACGAGCAAGATCGAGGTGAAATTCGCGGTGGTGCTCTGTTTTGGTGTTGATACGGTGGGGAAGTGGGTGGCTAAGAAGGAGACTGCGCCACTGGCCACGGTAGCCGATCACTGTTCTGATGCCTGCTTTTTTACACTCCCAT
>CAZFCL010000088.1:0-5458 GCA_964517705.1 uncultured Zetaproteobacteria bacterium
GTGTGCACGCCTTCAATCAGCGATTCATGGCCCCGCAACATATCGCAAACCGGAGCCTCCACTTCACTGCGGTAGGAGATACGCTTGGCCCCCCGCTGGATCACCCGGAATAGCGTTTCGCTACGGCTATACTTAATCTCCCCAAGGAGGTGAGATACCTCTTTGGCAGGTTTATCAAGACTCTGTAAAAGCCGGCACCAGCTCTCACGCGTAGAAGCTATCAGCTTCAGGCAACCATCCAGCTTCTTGGCAAGAAAAGAGTCGTCATCAAGATCGAGATCACTGGTCTCCAGCCGATTGCCGCTGATGCGGTCGCGTGCATCCTCAAGGTAGGCTGCAATAGCCTCCAGCGCCTCTTTCTTATTGAAAATAGAGTTCTCGATATTCAGGCGTTCAACATAGTCATTGTATTCGGAGAGGCGATTAAGCGGAATTACCACATCTTCATTGAGCTTAAAGGCACGAGTGTGGCTCGCAATAGCAGCCATACGGCCACGATCACCCCAGAAACGTTTACGATCAGTAGCCGATATTGCTACAAACCCTTCACCATTTCCTTGTGAGGTAATGCGGCAAATATCTGTACAAGCGGCACCAACAGCCTCTTCATCATCACCGGAAACATCGATGAGAAGAACAACACGTGGTGCCTCGCGGCGAGTCGATTTGGAGATATATTCAATCGCCTTAACATACTTCTCATCAAAGTGCTCAAGCCCCTCAAGGTGAGCGCCGGGTAGAGCATCAACATGGTACTTAATATTCACCATCGCTTCTGTTGCTGCCGAGAGCTCCTGCCCAAAGAATTCACAACAGACTGTGCGTGTTACCGCAAATGGACGATGCAGTACAAATGTAGCCTCAACAATCAACCCATCCGTACCCTCTTTCTGAATGCCGGGAAGGCCACCCATCGCTTTACGGGTCACATCCTTGCCAAGCCCCTTCTTGCGGAACACGGAGCCCTCGATCATCAACCTCTCTTCGCTGATTTTGTGCCCAGATACTGCATCAGTATGAACAAGTCGGAACTCCACCTCGCGCTCATCATGCACTTTGCCCATATTGTGATTGATACGTGCTACTTCAAGCCAGTTTCCTTCCGGTGTAATCATCTTCCAGCCAAGCAGGTTATCAACACAGGTGCCCCAGATAACAGCATGCTTACCACCGGCATTGGAGGCAACATTCCCACCGATTGTGCAAGCCCACAGGCTGGTTGGGTCAGTCGCAAAGACATTAGGGAGGCTCGCCTCCATCACCTTACCGGTAACAGCGCCTGCACCAGCCGTGATGGTTGGCACTTCACCCTTTTTACCAATATCACGCGACTCCACTTCACTGATAACATCAAGCTTTTCAAGGTTAATGATGACTGCATTATCAGAGAGTGGAACAGAACCGCCGCACAATCCTGTGCCGCCACCGCGCGGAATCACCACCAAATCAAGCTTAGCAACAGCACGAATCAGCCCAGGAATTTCATCCGCTGAATCAGGAGTAAGCACGCAGAAAGGCGCATGATGACGCCAGTCCGTGGCATCGGTGGCGTGATGTGTCAGCGTATAAGCATCAAAATGGACATTATTAGGGTGCGTATGCTTGGCAAATGTGCGGCGCGCTTTCTTCCTCTTTGCAGGCTCCTGATCAAACCACGCATAAAAATCCTCCAGCATGCGCCCGGTACAGGCTGAAACCTTCTGTGCACGCGGATTATCTGCGGCGCCATCGGTGATACGCGCCAGACGATCATAGTGGCGCTGATGCATCTGCTGGCGACGCTTCTGGTTATGCAACAGATCATTGCGTAGGAAAACGTTGCGCTCTACTACCCAGAGGTCACCGAGAATCTCAAACAGCATACGTGCTGAGCGGCCAGTACGGCGCTGAGTGCGCAACACATTCAGATCATCCCATGCATCCTCACCTAAAAAACGAATGACGATTTCACGGTCTGAGTATGAAGTATAGTTATAAGGTATCTCGCGGATATTTTCGGACAAGCACTACTCCATCGGGTTGGTGTTCTCTGTCACGCGCACGCAGCATAATCGTCATGGGAGATGAATAAAACCTTAATTCACAATAAATCTTCTTGAAAGTTCGCTATTTTCTTTAACCCAGACGGTGGCTACCATGGCGCAAACAGGACAGGAGAGGCTGATATGAAGAAAAGTACGCGTGTTATGGATATCATCATCTTTGGCATCTGCCTGTTTAGCGTACTGCTTCTGCTTGAATACAGAAATGAAATGGAAGCTGCTGCACTGTGGGGAGCTGGCATCCCACTCTCAGTGGCCGGGCTCTTCTTTGGTTTTCGTGCGGCCAATCCCGATATAGTCCGGGGCGAAAAAGACGATAGCTGAGCCTGCGAATCAGTATGTCAGCAGGGGCGCCTGGTGAATGAATGCCGGGTGATCCAGCTCTTTTAGCATAAAGTGAGCAACATCTGCTCTCGATATTTTATACGCCTTACACCCCTCAACCTCAGTTAAGACCCTGTAGCTTCCTGTTAGCGGCATACGTGTCAGCAGAGCCGGCCGTATGATAGTCCAATCTGTCTCACTCTCCCTGATCAAGGCTTCCTGCCGATTTTTATCATCATAAATATGCTTGAGAAGAATCGGCAGTGTCACCCTGTTATAGAAAAAGCTACCAACACCTCGGCTCTCTCCAGCACCAATACCTGTCACTGCAAGCAAGCGCCTCACACCCGCTTTTCTCATTCCATTTAGAGCATGCTGCGTACCCTCTGAGAATAACGTCACCGGCTTGCTGCTTGGAGGAGTGCCAATCGTGATACATACGGCATCCTGACCTGTGCATGCGCCTTCGACGATCTTACGGTTCATAATGCTGCTCTGGCGAATCTTCAGCTGTTTGCAGGCAAGTTCATCAAGTGCGGTCTTGTCACGCATAAGCGCAGTCACTCTATGCCCCGCCTCCAGCGCCTGCTTTACCAGTTCAAATCCAATACCTCGTGATGCCCCGATAATCAGAATATTCATACTCTTCCCCTCCAAACCGATGGTAGCAATCTATAGCCCATACGTCTCACAGAAATAAAAAAGCCCGCCGGACTCAAGGCCAGGCGGGCTTTTTAAAATGAGCGTGGGAGCAATCAGGAGATCGCTTTCACCTTTGCATTCAAACGGGATACGCGACGAGATGCCTGTTTCGCATGAATCTGGTTCTTACGACCAGCACGATCAATCAATGAGGTCGCCTGATGCAATGCTGTAGATGCAGCCTCTTTATCACCAGCATCCACAGCGCTCAATACCTTCTTGATAGCAGTGCGCATAGAAGATTTCTGGTTGCGATTCTGTAAGCGTTTCTTCTGATCCTGGCGTGCACGTTTCAGTGCAGATGCATGATTTGCCACGTTATTTTGCTCCTTGCAGTCCCTAGACCGCCCTTTGATATGCGCGCGGAACAATACCGCCTCAAGGTTGCCTGTCAACAGGTTGCTGACATATAAAGCGGATGCATTCCAAATTATTTGGGACTATGCTGTGGCCTGTAATACCAACACATGTTGGAAGTTTCTATTTATCTAGGGGGAACCATGAAAGTTTCAGATGTAATGTCGCGCGGAAGCCTAACCTGCAAAGCGGGAGATACGCTACATGAGGCAACACAGAAAATGGTGATGCGTCGCTGTGGGTCACTGCCTGTGGTTGATGACAGTGATGAAGGAGAACTGCTCGGCATTGTCACCATCCGCGACACTATGTTACCGCTCTACCCCAACTTCGGTGAATATATTCACGATGCAAAAACTGCGCGTGATTTTGAGGAGATGGAAGATAACTATAAGCGTGTTATGTGCATGAAAGTCAAAGATGTAATGACCCCTGACCCTATGACTGTCACCTCCGATACGCCGGTATTGAAAGCTGCCTCCTACATGGGCCTGAAAAACCTGCGCCGTATTCCGGTAGTCGATGGTGATAAGTTGACCGGCATGGTCAGTATCGGTGATATTAACCGCGGCATGTTCATTCAAAACGGCTGACCCCTTTCTCCACTGTTTTCTACAGGCTCCGGTTTAATCCGGGGCCTGTTTTGTTTAAACTCTACAGCTGATATGGAAACGATCCCCGTGCACCTCCGCCACTTCCTCCAGGCTGCTAATTACCCACATGTTGTTGAACAGGTGGAGATGATCCAGACCCATATTTCATGGGTACTTCTTGCCGGTGATTATGCCTACAAATTCAAGAAGCCGCTGAATCTCGGCTTTCTCGATTTCACCACACTGGAAAAACGTAAAATGTTCTGCGAACGGGAACTCGAGATGAATCGCAGATTCTCACCAGAAATATACCTAGAGGTTCTTCCAGTATGTAAAAAAGGTGACGCATTCCTTTTTGGCAGCAGTGGCGACATTGTTGACTACTGTTTAAAAATGCGTCGCTTTTCCCAATCAGACCTACTTAATCAGCACTTGAGAGATAGTACATTCAAGCCAGCATGGATGGATGAGCTGGCCGTAACTGTTTCTACATTTCACACAGATTCCAAACCAGACCAGCAGATCGACCATGCGTCACTCCTGCAAAAGCATATTAAGGCCAACCTTAATGCGGCCTTAGAGCATCCGGAAAGCGTCAACCAGGAAACCCATGGGGCACTTAGCTCGTTTGTCACAAACTCTCTTCTGAAGCTACAAACAAAACTCAGCCTACGGCAGGCAGAGAGGCACATTCGTTCATGTCATGGTGATCTGCATATGCGCAATATCGCTCTAATTGATGGCCACCCGAAGTTGTTCGACTGTATCGAGTTCAACGACAGTTTCTCCACTATCGATACCATGAATGATGTCGCTTTCCTGTTGATGGATTGTGATACGCATAAAAGACCGGATCTCGGCATGCGGTTTCTCTCACGCTACCTGGAGCTCTCCGATGATTACGGCGGTCTAGAACTGCTTCCACTCTATCTTTTCTATCGTGCCACTGTACGTGGCAAAGTGGCCTGCATATTGGCCGATGAGCTGGAGGGAGAGGCTCGGCAAGCAGAGTTAAATAAAGCCTCTGAGAGGTTCAATCTTGCACTGAAATATGCCGCTCCCCCCACTGCAACACTGTTTGTCATCGGCGGCCTCTCCGGTAGCGGCAAAAGTCATCTGGCACTGATTGGCTGCGGTATTGAACGCGCCATCACTATTCGCAGCGATGCCATTCGCAAACAGATCGCCCCGCTGCACCCTGAGTTGGAACTGTATGGAAAAGAGATGCATGTTCTGACCTACGAAGCCATGTTTGAAGCTGCAAAAACTGCGATTGGGGCTGGGTTCTCAGTGATTCTTGATGCCACCTTTATTCATCCCGACTCTCGCCAGCAGGCCAGAGCGCTGGCCGAAGAGAGCGATGTGCCTCTCCACTTTTTCTGGCTAAATATTGAAGAGAGTGAGTTAAAGAGAAGGGTCATAGCGCGCCAACATGCAGCA
>CAZFCL010000089.1:0-1668 GCA_964517705.1 uncultured Zetaproteobacteria bacterium
TCCAGCTTCATACTGCGTGAGGCCTTAACCAGCACCACCTCTTCTTCGGTGAGCACTTCGTGCTTCAGCGCAGCAACAGCTTCATCTGTTGTGGCAAACCACTCTGTTGCGGGATGTTTCGCTGCCAGCGACTTCATGTGGCGACCGATAAGGTAGACGCGATCAATCCCACCTAGGTCAATAGAGTCATGTGCTGCGCTGGAGCCTTCCCCCAGCTCACCCATGTCACCCAAAATCGCAACTCTCTTACCAGCGATAGCACGCAATGTATTCAGCGCAGCCTGCATGGATGCGGGGTTGGCGTTGTAGCAGTCATTCAGCACAAGGCAACCGCTCATCCCCTCACACTGCTGCATGCGCCCGGATGGCGGCAGCCAGGTCGAAACCGCATCAACAACCGTAGAGAGACTCTTGCCTTTGCCGCAGCTATGCAGATAGCGAAGCATAATGGATACAGCAAAGGCGATATTGGCAGCCCAGTGAGCGGCAGGTAGCGCAAGCTGTAGTGATGCAGTCTCATCGCGCCACGCCAACAGCAGCTCACACTCAGAAAGCTTCCAGCGCACCACATCTTCCATTTTACCATCAGCTGTTAGCGCCTTCTCAGGAATGTCCAACCCGCTCTCTTTCAGTGTCTTTTCCACGCCGCTGGCCAGTGCGCACCAGCCATTCTCATTCAGGTGGTCGAGTAGAAGTGCCTTCTCCTTCACCACGCCAGAAAGGCCGCCAAGCCCTTCGCTGTGTGCCTCTGCAATGCCAGTCAGCACAGCGATATCCGGCTGCACCATAGCAGCCAAACGCGACATCTCTCCAGGCTCACTGATGCCGCACTCAACCACAGCAACGTCAGCATCCAGCGGCACAGACAGCAGTGTTTTCGGAACACCAATCAGGTTATTGAGGTTGGCGCATGTTGCAGAGGTGTTAATTCCCAGAGCAGAAAACCCTGTTTCAAGAATTGAACGCAAGCTGGTCTTGCCAAATGATCCCGTGATTGCAATCACTGTTGTATGTTCGAGACGCATGCGCCAGGCATGTGCGATATCACCAAATGCCCTCAAAGTATTGGCCACCTCAAGCTTGCTATTATCAAGATCGGACCACTGCTGCACGCCCTCGTGGTCACCGATCAAGGCCTCTGCTCGATCGGAAACTGATGCGACAAAGGCATGCCCATCGAAGTGTGGCCCGCGCAAAGCCAGAAATGCCTGCCCCGACGCAAACTCGCGCGTATCGGTGGAGATACCAGAGATGACTTTGGGTACAGCACCGTGCCACCTGCCGCCAGTGGCCGCCATGAGTTCATCTCCACTCATGCGCATCTTCTTTCACCTTTGGAAAATGGATTCGAGGCTTCATGCTTTCTATGCAGATACTTCTCAGCCACGCCAGCATCGCTCCATGGCAGGCGCCTGCCAGCAATCTCCATATATGACTCATGCCCCTTACCAGCAATCACCAGAACATCGCCTTCAGCAAGAGCATCCACTGCCTCAGCAATCGCCTCTTCACGATTAAGTTGAAGGTGTAATTCCGCCTGATAAGGCTGTGCGATCCCCATCTCAATCTCAGAGGCGATCACGGCAGGTAGCTCACCACGCGGGTTATCGGATGTAATCCAGACCGCATCAGCAAATTTGGCTGCAGCCTCTCCCATCTGGGGGCGCT
>CAZFCL010000089.1:1678-5355 GCA_964517705.1 uncultured Zetaproteobacteria bacterium
GGTCACGGTCACCACCACAACCAAATACAACCATCAAACGGTTGCGCGCCAATTTACGGGCTGCTTTCAGGCAGCGCTCCAGTGCTTCGGGAGTATGTGCATAATCAATAAACAGCTGACCACTGCCGGAGGGTAGGTCCTGCATGCGCCCTGGCGGGGCTGTGATGCCAGCGAGAAGAGCCGGGAGCTCCTGTAGCTTAACGCCTTCAGACGCCATAAGCACCAGCGCCACGCAGGCGATATTCTCAGCATGAAAATCTCCTACTGGAATATCCTCAATCAACACTTTTTCACCACCGCTACCAAGCCGCAACATGCCCGGAAGCTCCTGCTCCCAGCCAAGGTCAACATCATCACGAGAAAGCCCATGGCCATACCAGAGGGTGCCTTTGGGGGCCCGCGCACAAATATCGACATGGTCGGCATTGGCGATCACGTTGGCTCCATGGCTGGCACAGTCATGAATAAACCCGGCCTTGGTTGCCAGATAAGGCTCATATCCACCATGATCTTGCAGGTGATCATGCCCCATACTGGTCCAGATCACTGTTTTGAAGCTGAGCCCTGCAATGCGCTCCTGTGCGATACCGTGTGATGATATTTCTGATACAACCGCGCAAACACCCTCTTCATACGCCTCATTCAACACTGCATGCATGGTCAACATGGATGGCGTGGTGTTACCAATGTCGCATAACTCATTCTGGCCACGCATCCAGCCCAAGGTGCCTGTGCTCCACACCGGGGACACTTGGTAGCGTGCCAATGCCTCCCGCAACATCCACGCGACACTTGTTTTGCCATCGGTGCCGGTAATGCCATAAAGGCAGGCGCCCTTTTGCTCTGTTTGCAACATGCGCCTGAGCAGCAAACCCGCCTGGGCAGCTGACTCAAGGTGAAGATGTGGTAAGGAGGTCTCCACAGGAACACCAACACTGATGATAGCAACGGCACCTGCTTCTGCTGCCACTGCTGCAAACTCGGATGCCTTCTCTTGGCTGCGAGGCATACAGAGCATCGCATAACCCGCTTTGGCATGACGTGAATCGTCACAGACACCTTCGATGAGCACATCCCTGCCACCCTTCATCTCAAGGTGTCCGAGGCCTCTGGCCAGCTCACTCATGGGAAGCCCCTGTGGTAATGCCACAGCGTGCGGTTGCCACCGGCTACTCATTAAGCCACACCTCGAGCTGCTCGCCTCTATTAAGCGATGCCACATTAACCGGCTTCTGCCTTGCCACCCAGCCAGAACCATGAATGTGCAGGCGCAAACCTCGCTCAGCTGCAAAGCGCCGAACCTCGCGCATCGACATGCCGTAAGTGCTCGAAGCTGAAAAAACAGACTTCCTTGTGGTTACTGCTGTGGTCTGCCACTGAGGCTGCTGATCGATTTGGGCCGGAACGCCGAGATAAGGAAGGGCGCTCTCCACAATATGCCGGAAAACTGGTGCAGCCACCTGCCCGCCATACATGCTCTTTTTCGGCTCATCCACCACAACAGCAATGACAAGCTGTGGATCGCTCGCTGGCGCCATGCCCGCAAACACCGCTGTATATTTCCCCTTGCTATAACCACCGCGCTCATCGGGCTTCTGGGCTGTGCCGGTCTTCCCTGCTACCCGATAGCCTGCCGGTACGGCTTTTGAACCTGTTCCATCTGCGCTGGTAGCATGCTCAAGCATCTGCATCACCTGACGCGCCACCGCTGCCTTCATCACTCTCTGGCCACTACCTGCGGGGCCATCTGCGCCCTGCCTGAGCAGCTGCGGCACTGTGTACACACCCTCATTGGCTAAAACGGAAAATGCCGCTGCAAGCTGCAGCGGCGTGACGGCAAGGCCTTGGCCAAAAGCGATGTTGGCGGTTTCAACAGGCCCCCACCGCTCTGGAGGCAGCACAATGCCGGGCGACTCTCCTCCTAACCCGATGCGGCTTCGCTGACCAAATCCAACTTGCCTCAAAAGCTCATGCATGGGGTCAGGCCCGATATCGAGCGCCAGCTTGGCCACTCCGATATTACTCGATTTGACGACGATTCCGGTAAGATCAAGCCAACCTTCGGGGTGATCGTCATGAATTGTATAGTCGGCAACCTGCATCTCACCTTTCTCACAATAAATGTGTGAGCTGGCCTGCCACTTCCCTGATGAGATTGCAGCAGCCACTGAGAATGGCTTGATGGTTGAACCCGGTTCAAATAGATCAGTCACCGCTCGATTGCGCCACTGGCCAGGCTTAAAATGGCGGAAGTTGTTTGGGTTGTATCCAGGCCAGTTGGCCATCGCCAGAATTGCGCCATCTTTTGGCCGGAGAACCACTACTGAGCCGCCCTTGGCCTGCTGGCTACGTACACCTTCGGCCAGTGCAGCATAGGCAATACTCTGAATTGAGGCATCAATTGTGAGTTGGATCGGCATGCCTGTTACAGGCTCACGCACCCACGCACCACCCGGCAGTGAGTGGCCACGCGCATCCCGCCGAACCTGGCGAACACCCGCCTCGCCTGAAAGCTTGCTATTCCAGCTACGCTCAACACCCTCAAGGCCTTTGCCATCAACACCCACAAACCCGAGCAAATGGCCTGTTTCCGGACCAAGAGGATGATAGCGGCGCCACTCCTTCTCTAAACGAACCCCCGGTATATCCAGCGCCGCCACCTTGTTGGCAATAGAGGGAGAGACCTGACGTGCCAGCCAGACAAAGCCTTGGCCCCTACTTAGTTTCTTTTTCACAGCAGCAGATGAGATGCCCATCGCCTTGGCCAGATCACCAATACGATCTGCTGGAATTTCATCCGCCATGGCAGCAATAGATGGGATCTCAACGCTCTCAGCAAGCGTGCGGCCTTTGCTATCCAGAATTGGCCCGCGCGGTGCAGCCGCAGTGTACTGACGATAGCGCTGTTTCTCAGCCTGTGCAGCCAACTGGTCAGCCTGAAGCCACTGCAGGTCAACAGCGCGTACCAAAAGAAGAAGAAGCCCCAAGCCTAACAGACCTGCAACAAACTCAATGCGGCGGCGCACATAGAGATTCTGCTTGTCACTCATGGGTGCACCACCTGAGCAGGCGAGGGTGGACCCATACCCAGCCTCTCTTGTGCCAATTTACGCAGACGCTCAGGGCGAGTCATACTGGCAAGCTCAAGGCGAAGCTTGCTGGACTCCCTCAACACATTCTGTTTCTCACTACTCAACTCCTGCGCCTCAAGGGAGAGCTCATAGCGAAGGTGTGAGAACCATATCTGGCCAGCAGCCAGCACCCCTACCAAAGCAGGAACGATCATCCATGGCTTCATGAAGGACCCCATCAGCGAAGAGCTCCGCTGTAGCCTGCCAATTTCCTCCCCTCTGATTCAGAGATGCGCTCGGCAACACGCATCATGGATGAGCGGCTACGCGGATTTGCAGCAACCTCTTCCGCATCAGGGCGCACGGGCTTCTTCTGTACCCAGCGCATAGAAGGAGTTTTGCCACAAACACACACCGGCATCTGAGGCGGACAAGTGCAGGGACGCACACGAGACTCGATCAGATCACGGATGCGACGATCCTCGCCTGAGTGAAAAGAGATAACAGCCAGCCTGCCACCCGGCTTAAGGTGGGTCATAGCAGCATCAAGTCCCGCACCTATCTGCTCCATCTCCTCATTGACCCAGATACGCAGCGCTTGAAAAG
>CAZFCL010000090.1:0-5344 GCA_964517705.1 uncultured Zetaproteobacteria bacterium
CCAAGGCGACCTTTTGAACCGCTATCCAGTGCAACAATCAGATCGTACTTCTGGCTATCATCTGGCTGACCACGTTCAATATTCCAGGAGTGCTCAAGAAAACTGTAGATGCGCGGAACTCCGTCACGGTTGAACATATCCACTGCTTTCCCCATGGAGGTAAGCATATCGTAGAGGGCAAGTTGAGCTCCGATGCCGTCGCCATCAGGGTTATGGTGGGTGGTTAGCACAATAGACTCAGCCTGCTCAATCGAACAAATAACAGGTTCCCAATCAACATCAGAAAACAGGGGCTTTCGCTTATCCGTCACTCGGAATTCTCCAGGCTTCTTAGCAACATCAACACATCGCCACTTTTCTCAAAGGCATGATCCCACTGAAAACGAATCTTTGGCAAACGGCGCTTCGGAAGCGCCCGGCGAAGCTGGTGCTCAAAGTGAGGGGCCATACGCTCAAGAGCGCGCAGGCATAGTTTTTCATCTTCTTCATTGCTACGGTAGACCCAAACAGTCACAAGTTGACGCCCTGAAGCTTCAAGGCGAGTAATGGTAATGCCCTCAAGTCTTGGATCAGCAACATCACGAGCCAAAAGTGTGGAGAGAAGGCGTTGAATATCAGCGAAAAAACGACGCTGGGCAGGAGACGCTTCTTTCATATGCTAATCAGAGGGTTGCTGCTACTTCCTCAATGACATAAAACTCGAAACGGTCTCCAACCTTTACATCATTGAAATTCTCAATGCTCATGCCGCATTCATAGCCGGTTTTCACCTCTTTTACATCATCCTTGAAACGACGCAAAGACGCCAGCATGCCATCGTACATCAGCACACCATCACGCAGAACACGGACCTTGGCATCACGGGTAACAAAACCATCTGTGACATAGCAGCCGGCGATTGCGCCAACCTTTGGCGCTTGGAAAACATCACGAACCTCGGCTTCACCAGTGACCTTTTCAACCTCTTCCGGCGCAAGAACACCCGCCATTGCTGCCTTAATCTCATCAATCGCATCGTAAATAACCTTGTAAAAACGAATATCTACGCCTTCACTTTCAGCTATTTTCTTAGCCTTTGATTCAGGGCGAACATTAAAACCGACAATGATTGCATTGGCAGCTGATGCGAGCATCACATCTGATTCGGTAATACCACCGATCGCCTTATGCACCACCTTGACTTTCACCTCATCGGTGCCCGCCTTGGTCAGAGACTCAGCCATCGCCTCAACCGATCCGGTCACATCGCCTTTAATCAAAACAGGTACTTCCTGAATGCCGCTCTGCATATTGGCAAAGAGTTCATCAAGACTTGCGCGTTTCTTGGCCTCAGCCCCCTGCTCTCGCTCGATATCCTTACGATAGCTCACAATATCACGCGCCTGCTTCTCACTCTCAACAGCAAAGATCTCTTGACCAGCTTCTGGAACAGAATCCAGCCCCAACAACTCAAATGGAACAGATGGGCCTGCCGTTCGATGCTGAACAGAGTTCTCATCGACAATCGCACGCAGACGGCCAGTTGTGGATCCCACAACCACCGTATCTCCCTTATTAAAGGTACCATTTTGAACCAGCACAGTAGCCACAGGACCACGCCCACGATCCAGACGTGACTCAACCACGATGCCCTTACCACGGCGCTTCGGATTAGCCTTAAGTTCAAGAATCTCGGTCTGAAGTGCCAGCATCTCCAACAACTCATCCAAGCCCTTGCCAGTATGTGCTGACACAGGAACGAAAATGGTATCGCCACCCCACTCTTCAGAGACTACCTCATGTTCAGATAGCTGACGCATCACCTTTTCAGGGTCCGCACCATCTTTATCCATTTTGTTGACGGCTACAATCATCGGCACACCCGCAGCACGCGCATGGTTCAAGGCTTCGATAGTCTGCGGCATAACGCCATCATCAGCAGCGACAACCAGCACAGCTACATCGGTCATGCTTGCGCCACGAGCACGCAGACCAGTAAACGCCTCATGGCCTGGTGTATCAATAAACACAACTCGCTCGCCGCTTTCCAGCTTCACCATATAGGCACCGATATGCTGTGTGATACCACCTGCTTCACCCTCTGCCACATGTGCTTTCCGTAGCGCATCAAGAATAGAGGTTTTGCCATGGTCAACATGCCCCATCACAACCACCACCGGTGGTCTTGGCTCCATATCCTCGGGGCTATCTTCAGTTGTATCTTCAATCAGCACATCTTCAACAGCAGCTTCATTGATTACCTTCGGCGTATGGCCAAACTCTTCAATAATCAGGACAGCCGTTTCAGCATCAATGCCTTCATTGGCAGTGATCGACATACCCATCTCGAATAGCTTCTTCACCACTTGCGCACTCTTGATCGCCATACGACTAGCCAGCTCAGAAACGAGAATCGGATCGGTAACTTCAACAGTGCGCATGACAAATGCTTCATCGTCTTTGGAAATGCCTGCATCACGCTTTTTACTGCCACGTGCCAACCGCGCCTGACGCTCTTCCAGCTCCGGTGTTAAAATTTCATTGCGCTTTTCTGCATAAGCTCTGCGCGCGGCTTTTTCAGCAGGCGTAAGCCTGCGCTGCGGCCTGCCACCGCCAGGGAACCCACGACGGCGCTGCTGCTGACCTGCTGGCGCTGCTGCTGCATCCGGAGAAATCGCAACAGATGGTGCTCGGCGTGTGGCGGCTTGTTGAGGAGCCCCTCGAGCTGGTCTCTGCTGTCCGCTACGGCGCTGCTCGTTGCGGTCTTCCGATATTTTCTTTTCAATCTGCTTTACTGAAGAGCTTGGTGCTTTGGATGCTGCAATTTGAGCAGGTGTCAAACCACGGCGAATCGTTGTACGTGGGCCTTTATGGGTCGCAGACCCCTGGCGAGGCCCCGTAGGTCGCTTTGTCTCAGAGGGCGTACCAGGCTTCTTTGCTGGCGCCGTTGCGGCAGCTGCTCTCTCCTGAACTTTGCTGGCCTCCTCCTTCTTCTTTTCAATAGCGGCAGCAGCACGCTGAGCTGGCGCCACTGGTTTTTTGGTAACTGTTGATGTTGCGGCCTTGCTAACAGGCGCATGACGACGACGCACAGCAACCTCAACAGTGCGCCCACGGCCTTCAACCTGTGCCCCACCGCGTGATTGCCCGGCCATCATGGGTCGATTCAGAGTCAGTGTTTTTCCGCCACTCTTTTTGGCATCGGCGCTAGAGTCCTTTTTTAGAGCAGCACGAATCTTTGTCTGATCATCATCATCCAGTGTGCTGGTTGGCCCACTCACCATAACATTACATTGCACGGCAACACGTTGAATATCAGATGCTTCAACGCCGAGCTCTTTTGCCAAATCCAGAATACGTTTTGCCATGTTTACTACTACCTATACCTTCAAATTTCCTTCAGGTTCGCATACCAACCACAAAACCTTTCCAGCTTTTCCGCACTTACGGCCATGGTGCCAGAGCTATCTATAGCAGCTACTGCGACAGAATCCCGGCCAAACATACTTCCCAACCACTGGCGAGAGTAAGCCTGAACAGTCAAAGACGAATATCCTGCCTGCGCCCTCTTCTCAACCGCAGCCTCAACCTGCCTAACCACCGCATCACCCGCATCCGCTGCCAAAAACAGTAACAGTGGTGAATTATTCCACAGTCGATGCATCACTGCATCCCTGCCAACGTCTACCTTGGCAGCCAAACGCGCGAACGTCTGCAACAGCCACTTCTCAAGAGCATGCTCTACACGCTTCTTGAACTGCTCCCACTGTGGCAATTCAACTTTAAACTTTGCCAACAGCGGTTGTAACTGCCTGTCGCCCAATCTTCCGAGGCATCTCTGCCCCATGCAGAGGTAAACACCTCTTCCCGGCAGCTTTTGCAACAGATCAGGCCATATCTGTCCCTCATCATCGACAACCAGCCTGAGCATCAGCTGTTTGGCAAACCTCTCCCTGCAAGCGATACAGCTTCTACTACAGGCTTCTGGGTCAGATGGCCTATTCGTCAAACCAACCAGATGCCTCGCGTGCAGAAATAATCAACGCATCAGCCTCTTCACGGCTTAGCCCTTCAATATCCTCAATCTCATCACCGGCTGCATCAGCCAGCGCTTCAACTGTAACCATACTACGAAGTGACAACTGCTCAGCGATCTCGCGTGTCATGCCAGGCAGGTCAAGGAGTGAACCCTTGGACTCATCGCCCTCTTCCGCACCACCCTGCAGTGCTCGATCAAGCAACACATTACGTGCGCGCTTCTGTAGCTCCTGAGCAATCTCTTCATCAAGGCCTTCAATGCCTGAAATATCTTCAACCGCGCAGTATGCCAGCTCTTCAAGGCTGAAGAACCCTTCACCCACCAGAACAGCAGCGAAATCTTCATCGACATCAAGGCCCTCTTGGAAGGAAGCCTTGGCCGTTGCAACCTCCTCACCACGACGCTCTTTCTCTTCGCCGGTACTCATCAGTTCGATATTCCAGCCGGTAAGCTCGGAAGCCAACCGTACATTCTGACCGCGACGACCAATGGCGATTGCTAGATTTTCTTCACTTACAGCCACCTCAATGGTGTTGGTAGCTTCATTCACCAGCACGCGTTCAATCTCAGCAGGCGCAAGTGCATTCACAACAAACACAGCCGGATCTTCGGTCCACTCAATAATATCGATCTTCTCACCGTGCAACTCGTTTACCACAGCCTGCACACGTGCACCACGCATGCCAACACAGGCACCAACCGGGTCAACGGCTGCGTCTGTAGAAATCACTGCGATCTTACTGCGTGAGCCGGGATCGCGAGAGATCGCCTGAATTGCAACTACACCATCTTCAATCTCAGGAACCTCCTGCTCAAAGAGGCGTAACACCATACCCGCATCAGAACGGGAGACAAAAACCAGCGGCCCTTTGGTCTGGTTGCGCACTTCGCGCAGATAAGCACGAACACGATCACCCTGACGGAAGGTTTCACGCGGCAGAAGATCCTCGCGATACATCACCGCCTCACCACGGCCGAGGTCAACATAGACATTACCACGTTCAGCACGCTTCACGATACCTGTAATTAACTCACCTACGCGTGGTTCATACTCAGCAATTACACGCTCACGCTCTGCCTCACGAATCTTCTGGTTAATCACCTGCTTGGCAGTTTGTGCCGCGATACGTCCCAACTCGATAGGTGGCAAAGAGTCGCGAAATTCAGTACCAATTTCAGCAGCGGCATCAATCTCCTTGCCCTGTGCCAGAGTCAGCTGATTCTCTTCATCCTCAACTTCCTCAACTTCCACCACAGTCCGCACATGAAACAGGCTTATTTCACCCGTTGTACGATCAATCTCTGCAACAACCTCTTTCCCTAAAT
>CAZFCL010000091.1:0-5337 GCA_964517705.1 uncultured Zetaproteobacteria bacterium
CTGAGTAGAAAACACCGGAGAGAAATGTCAGTGGTAACACCACAAAGTTGGTAATCATGGCGATGTTGTCAAAATCCTTAGCCCACATCCCCCCTATCAGCCCTAGGCCACCCATGATGATGCTGCCACAGATGCCGTACATGAGAATCACCCCTGGGTGCAATTGATTAAGATCAACAAATGGCAGTAGTACAATAAGGAACACCGTAGCCACTGTAATAGCACGTACCACTGCAGCTGCCAGAAAGGCGAACACCACCTCAATAGCCGAAAGCGGTGCCATCAAGAAGTATACTTGCATACCCATCACTTTACCCATGATCATTGAGCTTGATGTGTTGGCAAAGGCATTCTGCAGCATCGACATCATGGCAAGCCCCGGCACGAGGAAAGTGAAATAGTCAATGTCGAGCCCTGGCACCTGGCGATCCCCCATGGCATAGCGAAAAATCACAAGGTAGAGAACCGCTGTAAGCGCAGGTGTCAGGATTGTCTGCATCTTCACCTTCAGAAAACGGCGAATCTCACGAAGGAAGAGCGTCCATGTGCCGCGTGGGTTAAGCATTATCACCACTCTTTGCTGCTGTCAGACGAAGAAACACATCTTCAAGGTCTTCTGAGCGCACACCTGCATCCACAGGGGGGCCAAAGCGTGAAACCGCCGCCTCATAAGCATCATGAAATGTGGAGCCACCGCTCTCGCGCCGCCCAAGCTTCATGCAGATACCATCGTCAATCACCCTCGGCTCAAATATGGCGAGTGCAGCATGGTCACCATCCGTCATTTTGACCGCCCTACCGTAGTTAAGGCAGAGGTGGGAGGAGGCAATCTCTCGCATCATTTCACGCATTGGGCGTGCTGTAATCAAATTACCCTGATCAATAATCGCTACGTGGTCACAAAGCTCTTCTGCTTCGTCGAGATAGTGTGTGGTTAGAAGGATGGTGATGCCTTGCACATTAAGCTCACGCATAAATGACCACAAGCGTCTGCGTAACTCCACATCCACACCAGCTGTCGGTTCATCAAGAATCACCAGCTCGGGGCGATGCACAAGTGCCTGCGCCACCAGAAGTCTGCGTCGCATGCCGCCAGAGAGCTGACGTGTATTTTTCTCAGCGTGCTCGGTGAGCTCCAAACGATCGAACAGCTCATCAAACCACGACTCATCAGGCTTGCAGCCAAACAGCCCCGAGGTAAAACGCAGCACCTCACGCGGCGTAAAAAATGGATCGAAGGCGATCTCCTGAGGCACTACACCCATCCGCTTTTTGCACCAAGCACGATTGCTAAACATATCCTTACCGAAGAGTTTTACTGATCCGGAACTTGGACGTACCGTATCAGCGAGAATATTGATCATGGTACTCTTGCCAGCACCGTTGGGGCCGAGCAGTGCGAAGAAACTCCCCTGCGGTATATCCAAAGTCATGCTGTTCAGGGCATTCTTACCGTTCGCATAGGTTTTTGTCAGCGTAGAGATTTCAAGTGCATTCATTGCAGCGAAGCATACTCCCGAAGTCAGCATAAAAAAACGGAGCCCGAAGACTCCGTTTCAATCTCTGTCAAAATAGGTCAGTAACCGGCATTGGCACAGCCATTGCCAGATTCGGAAGGCGTGAATGATTTTCCGCAGCCGCACGTTGATGATGCATTGGGATTGCGGATCACAAAGGACTCCCCCTGAATCGAGGTCTGATAATCGATCTCTGCCCCGTTGAGAAGGTCAAGGCTGGATCGATCCACCAGAAGCTTTACACCGTAGTCTTCAACAATGGAGTCACTATCGCCAACCTGATCGTCAAAGGTAAAGCCGTACTGAAAACCAGAGCACCCACCGCCCGATACAAAGACACGCAAATTTAGCTCCGCATTATCTTCACGATCAAGAAGGCTCTGCACTTTTTCCGCGGCGGCTTCAGTCAGTGTTACTGCCATTGCTCACTACCTCACACATATAGTCGGAATATATTCCGATCAGAATAACCAAGCGTAATTATCAGGAATTACTTGGGGATTTCAAATGGAAGTTCTTGCATGCCTCACGATCAGAGGAACAATAGCGATATGCTTCGCCTCTACCTGCCAGCTTTTGCACTGCTTTTAACCGCTTGCTCCCCTGCCGATATTCGCGATAGCCGCTTTATGATGGGTACACTGGTGGAGTTTACTGTTGCAGGTAGCGACAGAGATACTGCAGTTGCAGCTATTTCCGCGGCCGCAACTGAAATGCAACGTATTGAGAATGTTTTCACAATTTATGGTGATTACGACAACAGTGTGAAACAGTTCAACCGCTCTCCGGTTAAAACCCCGCTGCAACTTCCGGATGAGGTGAGTTATCTGCTTGAGGTGTCGCTGAAGACCCAGCAAGAAAGCGGGAGCGCATTTAACCCTACGCTCGGAAAATTAAACCTTCTCTGGGGCTTCTCACAACCTGATATGCCATCAGCCCCTCCCTCAGAGCAAGAGATTAAAGAGGCAATTCCCCCACTCCGCTGTATCGAGAAACGAGGTGCAGACTGGATCAGGCTGGGTGCTCGTTGCACACTTGATTTTGGAGCCATTGCCAAAGGATATGCCATTGACCGCGCCATTGAGGTACTAAAACATCGTGGCATCAAGAATGCTATTATCAATGCTGGTGGCGATATTCGCCTCATTGGCCGTCACAGGGACCGCCCCTGGCGAATCGGTATACGTCACCCACGTGATAAGGGTGAAGTGGTTGCATCTCTAGAGCTGGAAGGCGATGTAGCCGTGGTCACTTCGGGTGATTATGAGCGCTTCTATATGCATGATGGTGTGCGTTACCACCATATTCTCGATCCGAAGACAGGTAGGCCTGCTTTAAAGGTGCAGAGTGCTACGGTGGTAGCCAACGGAAGCGCCATGCTTGCCGATGCCTGGAGCACCGCTCTTTTTGTTGCTGGCCAACCGGGAAATATCGGGGGCATGCCCTATCTCATTGTTACCCCAGAGGGCAGCAGTACTTTTTCAGATAACTTTCCGAAAAAGAACTAATTATCTCCAAACAGATCGCGGGTATATACCCTCTCAGCAACTTCGCTGAGTTCATCAGCCATACGATTGGCAACAATCAAATCGGCCTGTTGTTTGAACTCATCAAGGTCAACCACCACACGCGAATTAAAAAAGCTTGCCTCATTTAGTGTGGGTTCGTAAATAATCACCTCAACACCTTTCGCCTTAATCCGCTTCATAATTCCCTGAATACTGGAAGCACGGAAATTATCCGATCCCTCTTTCATAATCAGGCGGTAGATACCAACCACTTTTGGTTTGCGTGCGAGTATGCTCTGCGCAATAAAATCCTTACGGGTGGTGTTGGCTTCAACAATGGCGTGAATCAGATTTTGCGGCACATCTTGATAGTTGGCCAGCATCTGCTTGGTATCCTTCGGCAGGCAGTAGCCACCGTAGCCAAAAGATGGATTGTTATAAAAATCACCAATACGAGGGTCAAGGCAAGTGCCCTCGATGATTTGCTGTGTATTTAGCCCATGTGTAAGCGCATAGCTATCCAGTTCATTAAAATAGGCAACTCGCATCGCGAGATAGGTGTTGGCAAAAAGCTTGATAGCCTCAGCTTCAGTACTGTGCGTGAACAGTGTAGGGATATCCTCTTTTGTGGCCCCCTGCTGCAGCATTTGAGCAAAGGTTCTGGCACGAGAAGACTCTTCTCCGATGATAATGCGGGAGGGGTGAAGGTTATCATATAGCGCTTTCCCCTCACGTAGAAATTCCGGTGAGAAAATGAGGTTGCTACAGTTAAATCGGTCACGGGTTCTAGCTGTATAACCGACTGGAACAGTCGACTTGATCACCATGACCGCATCAGGGTTCACCTCCTGAACATCACGGATGACTGCCTCGACAGAGCCAGTGTTAAAGCAGTTGGTGTCTGGGTCATAATCTGTCGGCGTGGCGATGATCACGTAATCAGCGCCACC
This sequence comes from uncultured Zetaproteobacteria bacterium, assembly GCA_964517705.1. GTDB lineage: Bacteria > Pseudomonadota > Zetaproteobacteria > Mariprofundales > Mariprofundaceae > Mariprofundus. The sequence goes on from CAZFCL010000091.1 coordinate 3,976, forward strand.
ATAGGCATCCTGTTTGTCGAGTGTTGCACGAAAGTTGAGTTTCTTGTTCGAGAGAAACCCCTGAATTTCAGCATCCTCAATCGGTGACTGTTGACGATTTAGCATATCAACTTTTTCAGACACGATATCGAGCGCTACTACCTCATGATGCTGAGCAAGCAGCATGGCATTGGAAAGGCCGACATACCCGGTGCCGACCACAGCAACTTTCATACTCTTTTCTGTCAAGATCCACCCGCCCTTATGATCTTTTTTTCGGCTAGATAGCCGATGACTTGGTCTACGCACTCTGCCAGCTGCAAACTTCCGGTCTCCACAACAATTTCAGGATCCTCAGGTTCTTCATAGGGCGAAGATACGCCGGTGAATGCCGGAATCTCTCCTGCTCTTGCTTTAGCATATAGTCCTTTCACATCGCGTGACTCACACACCTCAAGCGGGGTCTTACAATAAACCTCGACAAAGTCACCTTCATCAAGCAGTGCACGAGCCCGTGCGCGATCAGATCTGAATGGTGAAATGAACGCGGTCAATGTTAGCAGGCCCGCCTCAACGAACAGCTTGCCTACCTCTCCGATACGACGAATGTTTTCTACCCTATCTCTATCTGAGAAACTTAAGTCACCACAAAGGCCGTGGCGCACATTATCACCATCGATAACAAAGGTTTTGACCCCTATCCCATGCAGGCGCTCCTCTACCGCGTGAGCGAGTGTCGATTTACCGGCGCCAGAGAGGCCCGTAAACCAGAGAAGTACACTCTTGTGTCCGTTGGCCTGCTCACGGCTCTCACGCGTCACTTCTGCTTGATGCCAGACAACATTACTGCTCTTTTCGGGGGGTGAAGCACTCATATGGGGCAATCTAGTCAACCGCATCGAAAATCGAAACAATAGAGTTTTCAACATTCCTTCATGCCATGCCTGCTGTTAGCCTGCCGCGCCATGGATAGCACCCTACTTCTTAAGCGGCAGATGCAGCAGCAGATCCTGATTCTGGATGGTGCCATGGGCACCATGATCCAGTCACATGAGTTGGGTGAATCGGATTATCGAGGTGAGCGCTTTTCTGAGTGGAGCAGCGAGCTGAAGGGAAACAATGACCTGCTCAGCCTGACTCAACCGAAGATCATTCGCGATATTCATACAGCATACCTTGAAGCCGGTGCTGATATTATCGAAACCAATACCTTCAACTCCAATTCAATCTCGATGGCCGATTACGGTATGGAGTCACTGGTCTATGAGCTAAATCGTGCCGGAACAGCGCTGGCCCGTGAGGCGTGCGATGCGGCCTTTACGAGTGAAGAGCCGCGCTTTGTTGCAGGTGTGCTTGGCCCCACATCACGCACCTGTTCAATCT
>CAZFCL010000092.1:0-5301 GCA_964517705.1 uncultured Zetaproteobacteria bacterium
TGTACTTCAGACATCCTGCCTTTCGCCCTGCGGGCCGTCACTTCGTGACGTTCAAAATCGCTCCTGCGATTTTGTCAAACCCGGCGAAGGTTCTCGTATCCTCTTTATCCTCAAATTTTATAAATAGATGGCAAAAGCCATCTATTTATAAAATGGCGGAGAGAGAGGGATTCGAACCCTCGATAGGTTTTAGCCTATACACCCTTAGCAGGGGCGCGCTTTCAGCCGCTCAGCCACCTCTCCATTGGAACATCTTTCTCACTGTTATGGCACATGGCATGCCATCATCAATAACTGGCGGAAGGGGTGGGATTCGAACCCACGGTAGGTTTCCCTACGCCGGTTTTCAAGACCGGTACATTCGGCCAGCTCTGTCACCCTTCCGTGATAAAAATAACGAGCCATAAGCCCGGTAATTTCAGGGGCGGAAAGATAGCATGGCGTTGCAGGATGGCAATGCCGTGATAAAGCGGAAACTTGCACTTAACAACAAACCCGCCCATCCTCTAGAGTTCCCCTTCGCCAGATATAATTACCAACATCTGGCACATGATTGAAGCAGAGGAGTATCTGTGTCCCATAAAGTTCAACGTAATGACCCCTGCCCATGCGGTAGTGGCAAGAAATACAAAAAGTGCTGTCTGGCAAAGGAGAGTAGTGCCGGAGCAAACCGTGCCAACCAACGCCGCGGGGTACAGATTGCACTTGGCTGGGTAAGCCACACCTATCAGGAACAGGTAGGCAACTGGGTTGATAACGTCTGGTTGGAAGGTTTAAGTAAAGAGCAATACGAGAACATCGGCACTGCCCATCCCGCTATTCGCGGCATTCATGACGTGAATCTTCTGGAAGAGCTGGTGGCTGAGGGTGAATTCGATAATATCGAGGGTGAAAGCCGCCCGCTCCAGCTAATTCTCAATGCAGATATCGGCCTTGATAATGAGCAGAAAAGTTACCTTTCCCAGCTTGCAGAGCGCCCGCTACGCCTCTATCGCATCAGTGATGTTCAAACGAACAAAAGCTTCACTGTGGAGCGTTATCCCAAAAGTGAATCCGAAACGATCACCATTGAAGACAGCTCATCCAGTACTGTCTTCGATGTTGGTGATATTGTTGGCCTACGCCTGATGCAATCAGGCGACAGTTGGGAGACCTCCGGTGCGGCTTACCATATTCCAATTGACCATGTAGATGAGTTGCTGACCCAGCTTGAAAAGGATGGAGAAGAAGGTTACAGCAAAACACTTACAAGCTACTGGTTGAAGCTGGTCTCCCAACACGTTTAAATACTATCTCAAGAAAATAAAAAGGCGGCTCGTTTATTGAGCCGCCCTTTTCAATATCTCACTGGCTTCTTAAAGCCTGCTTACTTCATCGCTCGCCTATAAGCTTTACTAAAGCCCTTCAGTGAAGCTTGTCCTTTTACCTCTCCCAAAACAAGGCTATTAAATGACAACTCCATTTTCGATCCGGCCTTAAGCGACCTCAAAAAGGATTTATCCTTCAGCATATCCACGCTGGCAAAACACCCCTGTTGAGCACAAAATATGTAGTCCATCTTCTTCTTGTTTTTCCCATCAATGCTAACTGATACTCCTTTCGAGAGATCAACTACCAGCGGTACATTGATTTGAAAAACACTGCTCTTTTTGTTTTTGCCACTTTTTCCAGCCGAAAGCTGCACAACTGTTTTACCATCCTTGGCATTGACGATATTCGCCTGCGCGCTACAGACCTTACCCTTCTCTTTCTCTACGCACACAACGCTCCAATCACCATGTCTCTCTGTTGATTTCTTTGGCCTCTCAGGGGCAGCATATGCCATATTCGCCCATGCCATCCCCAGCAGTACACTCAATACAATGCGGGCTCCAATCATAATTCACCTTCCGTTAAATTTTGTACTATCTATAGACTGTCCGGCTCAACTATAGTGAAAAAGCATTAAACGACAACTTCCATATGTCGCACTTCTATCGCTCATTTAAGCGGTAGATCACCAACGATAGCCAGCTGTTACCTTTAGTGTCTCCTGACTCTGCTCAAATGCCTCAATCACAGGCTCATACCTTATATCCACATTCAACCCTTCATATGAAAAAGATGCACTAACATAAGGGGTTGCAGTCGTACAAACATTCAGGCCTCGCTTATTTGCCCGTCCTCCACACCCAGGGGTCAGATCTCTAAAATAGCTGAATGCGTTGGCGCCTTTATAGCCAACAGTTGCGACACCCCGTGCGACACCCGAAATAGCATCCAGTGGAAGAGTGCGACTAAGCGCGACATCATAGCTAAAGCCAGATGCACCATTATCCGCACCAGAAAAAACGTAAGCGCTTGGCACTTTTTTGCTGTTTGTATACTCACCTGCAAAGTTGATTCCCAATGCAAACTTATAAGGGAGCAGCTGCATACGTGAAAAAGAAACATATGCCTTCCAGAATGCAACATCCATCCCTTCAACGTTACCCACAGGCCCCACCACAGGCTCAACGCCATTGGCTATGTTTATCAGTTTGCGTACCACATCTTCATTGGTCATAGAGCCAAGCACCCCTTCAAGTGAATGCTTGATATTCAGTGAGAAGGCTGTGCTTCCCCTGTAATCCCCAGCAAGCTCGTCTATGGCATTTGCACGGAACCCGCCCCCGACAACCAGTAGCTTATCCTCAGTCTGTACGTAGGGAGAACCAGCGTTAAATTGCAAAAAATCCGTATGGTAGATAGTGGATGCCTGATTTATCTTTCGTTCCACACCCAGATTCCACCAAAACTCGGTATCATGACCAAAGTCATCCAGCCACGGCTCCTCATAAAGCAGGGAGAACTTACTGGATCCACCCTCATATCTTATGGCATCTGAGGTCGGATAACCCACCTCGTCCGGATCCAGCTTGTAACTCATATAACTCCCATCAAGGCGCAGAAGTCCGCCCTCCTCTCCTATCGGGTGAATATAGTCAAAGGCAAACGAGCTCATAAGCTTTAAAGATTTTAGGCTGCCGGAAAAGTTCAAGGATAGTACATCCCCCTCACCAGAAGGGTTTACGATTGACTGATTGGCCGACAGCAAATTTGTTCCTGCGAATCGGCTGCCCAGATTACTGACAGAGATAACGCTGCTATTGTCCAGGTCGACCAGCTCCAGTATCAGATTTGTAACGCCATAAGCACTTTTCTTAAGAACCGGTTTAATTCTGGTTGCAGGCAATTTGCTCAATATTTTCAGGCGACCATCCAGCGTGGAGAGGTGAATAATTTTACCCTGCAGATCGTGAAAATACCTGGAGAACAGTTGCGGGTTATATCTGTACGCTCTGGGGCCCGACAGCATAATCTGGCCAAGCTTATCCTCTTCAATTTGTAAGGTGACCACCCCTCCCTCAACCTTCTGGGCAGGAATGACACACTTGGAGGTAACAAACCCCTTTTCCACATATAAACGTGTAATCGCCTTGGAGATAGCCTTAAGGTCTTCTCCAGTAACCTCCTTATCAATAAAGGGGGTTACTATATCTATAATTTCCTGAGCCTTTAGGGTTTCATTGCCAAGCACATTCACCCCGGAGAGGGTAAATCGTACAGACTCATCCACCTTACTTTCACCTGCCGCCCGTGCAGAATCATCCACCTTTAGGTCATCAATGGTACTGCCGCGATCAAGCTGTTCATCCTGAAGCTCTTTCTGCTTTAGTCCCCCTAATTCAATATCGGAGGGGCTTGCAGGGGCAGGGGTTGTGACAGGGGGCACGGCATAGGCTGCCCACGGAAACAACAAAAAGACCGCAATGAATGCGGTCTTTTTACATAGAAAAGAAAGCTTCATATTCTACCTGTGCCGCTATCAATCACGGGCAAGCAATCGCGGCTGCATTCATAGTCTTAAAGCTGGCGAAAACAGCCGGTGCACCTGAATCAGCTCCTCCTGCTGCAGCCCCTCCCGCCTGATCAGCAAAGGGAGTAGTATCATCAAAGGTCATCGCACACACCTGAGTGCTATCAGGCAGTGAGAAGTAGTATGTGTTGGTGCAGCCAGTGCCATTATATCCATCACAAATAGACAAGATGCGGCCACCATTAAAGTTCAGATTCACAGAAATAGCCAAAGCAGCTGCGTCAGAAATGCCGGCAGTAAGTGTGCCTGCAGCAACCGATTTGTTGCTGAACCCATACATGGCTGTCGTTGCATCAAAGGTTAAAGTTTGGGTAGCGATTGCAGGAGCTCCCGCTGCATCTGTACCACCAATTGTCAGTGTAGATCCTGCTGTGTTTAGGGTTCCCGTTGATGTCAGGGCAAATCCTGTGTAAGTATCAAGAACAGAGCCATTGTAAGGTGTAGCAACGACACTCTTGGTAGCAGTATCCATCATGGGCATCAGATATAAACCTGTCGCAACCAGGGCATTACTGGTAATAACCTGATCATTTGCTGCCAAAACATCAGCTGCTGCCGCTATCGCACCAGCCAGCTGATCCACAACTGCTTGAACTTTGGCATCAGCTGTTGCTGCTGTATCCACAGGAACACCTGTCTGAACGGCTGTAATGACTGACTCATAATTCATCGCTTTGCCCGCAACCGTAAGCGCTGTCAGGGCATCAGCCATGGATGCGACAATATCGTTACTAACATTTGTTACTGCTGTAGTGATATTGCCCGCATTCGTTGCAGTAGGAACAACGGCAGCAGCCCCTCCAGCAGTAGTAGTTGATGTTGTCGCATTGGAGATAGCGGTAGAAAAGGCATTAACCAGATCATCCACAGCAGCAATATTCTGAATCAGACTTGCTGTCGTGATACTACTGCCTCCCATATTCACCACAGCTTCCTGCACAGCGACAATCTTTGCGGCAACCTCTTGAACCGTCGCATCTGCAGACGCTCCCACAGTACCCACTGTCGCAGCAGATGTCAGCTGCGCTGTGGTTAGCCCCGCGTGATTCCCAGTGGCAGCAGTATCTGGAATGCCAGCTGCTGGGATCAGGGCCGAGACCGGGTTAGCATACAGCGTTGAGCCCGCTGCCGTACTCGAGACATAGTTAACATCCATACCAGCGTTGTACATCACATCACCGGTACTATAAACACCGTTTCCATCAAGATCCTGATATGTTGTAACCTGAGCAGGATCACAAACCGTCAGTAGCGAAGCATCAAGGCATGCATTAATGATCGCAGCTGTATTCTGAGTTCGAACCTGAATTGGGGGAACAACCACATAATCAGCGGCAAAAGTATAGCGCCCATTGCCCGCATCCGTTGCCACAGTGTCTGCGCCATCTGTGACCAACGCACCA
>CAZFCL010000093.1:0-5059 GCA_964517705.1 uncultured Zetaproteobacteria bacterium
CGGGCGCGGTTAAACTCAGGCGCTTGCTTCTTCTCCATCAGTGGCCTTGGCTTTCTTGGCAGAATCAGCTTTGGTTGCCTTTTCAGACGCAGCCTCGGGCTTCTCTTCAGCTGCTGGCTCTGCCGCTTTTTCCGCACTCTCTTCTGGAGTGGCTTTAGCTTCATCAGCCTTCTCTTCAGCCGCAGCCTCTTCACGCTTGGCGGCAGCCTGTGCGCGACGCAGCAGTGGGGAAGGTGTATCAGAAAGCTCTTTTAGTTTGGTGGTCAGTACGCGGACAATGCGCTCTTCCAGGCTGATGGCGTGCTCTAATGTTTTGATTGCTTCAGCACTGCCGTCTGTCACCAGCAGCATGTAGTTACCACGTTTACGATTGGCAATAGAGTATGCCAACGGACGTGAACCCCAGTTTTCGCGTTTAACAATCCGGCCACCGACTTTTTCAACTTTGGCGACCAGTCCATCGGTCAGTTTTTCGGTGTTTTCCTGAGAGATATCAGGATTGACGATAAAAATAGTTTCGTAATACAAAACGGCGCTCCTCTCGGTGTACAAACGTACGCCCCGGTACCCATATGCGCGCCCGGAGCAAGGTATGTTATCTGCATGGTTTCTCACGCAGTGGCGGCGCATCATAGGCTGTAACAATACGATTGCAAGTATCTAAAGCACCTCTGTTGGTAGGGCGATTTGAACTTTGTTGTATCTGCTGAGTAGCTGGAGTTATTCTAAATCTTTGGACTATTCTGCCCACTTGGTCCATTTGCGCAGGGCTGTAACGATCTCTTCTGGCGAACTTTTATGACTAATCAGTTCACCAAGCTCTCCATCGGGGCGCATAATATAAAGATAGGTTCCGTGGTTCATGATGTAGTTACCCTTGGCATTTTGGGCTCCTTTTTCAAAAGGTACCATGAAAGCCTTGGTGGCAGAGGCAAGCTCCTCTTTGTTGCCGGCCAGGCCAATAATTTCGGGATGAAAAAAACGTGTGTATTTGGCTACTTTTTCAGCTGTATCCCGTTCATGGTCGATAGCGATAAACAGGGCTCGTACAAGATCTTTTTCATCTGCATCCAGTAACCTCAATGCTTTGCCAAAATTGAGCAGTGTGGCAGGGCAGACATCGGGGCAGTGAGTATAGCCAAAGAAGATCACGCTCACTTTTCCTGATAGCTCGGAGAATGAGATAGTCCTGCCGGGGGTATGAAGTGAAAATGCAGCCTTGAACTGTGGATATTTTGGTTCAGGAACCTTATTCATATTATAGGTTCCAAATACGATCATACCAATGGCAAGGATCAGAACAGTGACCGGAAAATAATTCGACTTTTCATTCATGGTTGGAACTCTCCATAGCTGTTATGAGGCGCAATCATAACAGCAGCTTTGTTGGTGATACAGGTTGGCAAGTTATCTAGAGAGACTTTAGATATTCGATAATCACTGCACGTTTTTCAGCATCCTTGATGCCAGGAACCTTCATCCGTGTTTTAGGATAAACCTCGGTCGGGTTTTCGATCCATGCATCAAGCGACATATCATCCCATATTTCAACGGGGACGCCCCTGGTTTTCGGGGAGGTTCCATAAATGCCTTTCAGAGACGGACCAACCTTACGAACGGCTTTATCAAGGAAATGGCAGGAACCACACTCTCTGCGTGTAACTTCAGCGCCAGGCAGTGAATCTTTTGTCATATTCTGTGCTGTTTTACCTATGAAGCCACTGCTATCGTCACCACATGCTGTGAGACCAGCTACAACAAGAGTCAGAAGTAGAAAGGTGATCTGTTTCATGCTATGCACCTTAGCACAATAGCTATAAAGAGACGAATTGCTTTCACTGGCAGACAATATCACGCAGTAGTCGGAAGAGGGCGCGTGACGATTTATGTGGCTTATTCTCCAGTGTCTCTTTGTTGGTATTACGTACAAGTTGCCTGATTTGCCCAGCATCGGCTTGTGGGTAGGTATCCATGAATTCAGTTATGGCACTGCTCCCTTCGGCAATGAGTCGATCACGCCAGCGCTCTGTGCGGTGAAAGTATTTGTCTTGTGCCTCTTTCTTTAGCTCCAGTTCACTGATGGTTTTTAGAAGAGTTTCGTGATCACTCTGACGTAGTAGTTTGACGATAAATTTAAACTGCCGCTTTTCTGCACCATGTTTCATGCGTTGTACATCAATCAATGCTTGAAACAGCTCTCGGGAAAGGTCCATATCTCCCAGTGCTATGGCATCGAGTCTGGAGAGGCTTCTGGCCAGGTCATGTAGCTCAGCAATATCCCGCTTCTGCTGGGATCTATTCAGCCGTTCAGTGTAGTCGTGTTCATCATCGGTATCGTACATAGGGTGTCAGTTTAGCGAGAGGCTTAAATATGTTCGCGGGTTTTATGGAATGTAATTTCTGGCCACTGCTCTTCGGTATAACCCAGCTTCCATTCATTTGGCGCGAGGTAAGCAAGGAATCCATCGGCATCTTCAGCCAGTGCCGCATCAAAGAGTTTACAGAACTCGGCCAGCTTTTTCTCGTTATCACTGGTGATCCATCGCGCCACCTGAAAGTCGGTGGCCACATAATCGGCATCGACTTTGTACTCCACCTTTAGCCGCTCTACCGTTACATCAAACTGCAGCACACCAACCGCGCCAAGAATATAGTCACCGCCAAGATTTGTTTTGAACACCTGTACCGCACCCTCTTCTGAGAGTTGAATAAGCCCTTTATGCAACTGCTTCCGCTTCATTGGGTCTTTCAGGCGAACACGGCGGAAAAGCTCAGGGGCAAAGTTCGGAATTCCGGTAAACTTCAGCTTCTCCTTACTGGTGAAAGTGTCGCCGATCTTGATGGTGCCGTGGTTGTGAATACCGATAATATCGCCTGCATATGCCTCTTCAATATGAGCGCGATCCTGTGACAGGAAAATCACAGCATTTGGAACCTTGATGTCTTTACCAATGCGATGGTGGCGCACACTCATGCCCTTCTCAAATTTGCCGGAGCATATGCGGAAAAATGCGATGCGGTCTCGGTGTGCCGGATCCATATTCGCCTGGATTTTAAAACAAAAACCGGAAAACCCTTTTTCATCGGGGCTTACAGAGCGCTCCATCGCTTCACGCGGGCCGGGTGGGGGGGCGAGTTCGCAGAAGGCATCAAGTAGTTCACGCACACCAAAGTTGTTGACTGCTGAACCAAAGAAGACAGGTGTTTGTGAACCAACAAGGAACTGCTCCATGTCGAAGGGGTCGGCAGCACCTTCAAGAAGCTCAATATTTTCACGCAACTCATCGGCTTGAGAGCCAAGCAGATCATCCAGCTTCGAATCATTCAGGTTGGATATTTGCACGCTTTCAAAATCAGCAGTTTCAGAGCCGGCTTTAAAGAGGTTAAGCTCTTTTTTGTAGAGGTTGTAAACACCTCTGAAGGATTTTCCCATGCCGATTGGCCATGTCATCGGTGTACACTCGATCTGAAGCTTCTCCTCAATATCGTGCAGAATATCAAGTGGCTCCACGCCTTCACGATCGAGCTTATTAATAAAGGTGACAATAGGCGTGTTCCGCATACGGCACACCTCCATCAACTTTTCAGTCTGCGGCTCTACACCTTTAGCAGAGTCGATGACCATCATGGCGGAATCGACAGCTGTGAGTACACGATAGGTATCTTCAGAGAAGTCCTGATGGCCGGGTGTGTCGAGCAGGTTGACCTCAAAATCGTGGCCACTTGTCTGAAAGTTGAATTTCATCACCGAGGAGGCAACTGAGATACCACGCTCCTGTTCAATCTTCATCCAATCTGAAGTGGCGTGACGGCTTGCTTTACGCGCTTTAACTGCCCCTGCCATCTGAATGGCACCACCGAACATCAGTAGCTTCTCGGTCAGTGTGGTTTTGCCGGCATCCGGGTGTGAAATAATACCAAAGGTTCGGCGCTTTTCGATTTCGGACTGCAAACTCATGTGGGTATCTCCTGCAAAGGCGGCGCAGTGTACAGAAGTGGATGGTGGTTGTGGAATATATGTTTTCGATGAAGAGTGCCCTATGGTGAGTGAGGCTGTGTGAAATGGTGAAACGTTTATTGCCCCTGCTGATTATCGGCACGGTATTGGTGCTATTTCTTCTCTTTAATCTGGATCACTACTTCAGCCTTGAAGCTGTTCGCACACACCGGGAGTCACTGCTAACATGGGTATCCACACACGGCCTGCTAGCGCCATTAGCGTACATGTTCGGCTATGCCGTTGCTGTTACATTTTCCTTGCCGGTGGCATCATTGATGACCCTTGCAGGAGGCTTCCTATTTGGCGCTCTATTCGGCGCAGTTTATGCGCTGGCGGGCGCAACAATGGGTGCGACAGTTCTATTCCTAGTGGCGAAGACATCGGTCGGTGATTACCTATTGGCGAGAGCGGGCGGTGCTGTAAAAAAGATGCAGAGTGGTTTTGCTAAAAATGCGTTGAGTTACATGTTTGTATTACGCTTGGTGCCTATCTTCCCATTTTTTCTTGTGAACCTTGCGCCTGCATTCCTTGGTGTTTCATTAAGAGTTTACGTGGCAGCTACCTTTTTCGGCATGATGCCTGCGGCCTATGTTTACGCACTGGCTGGTTCAGGGCTTGGGGGCCTTCTTGATCAAGAGGGGGAGATGACAGTTGGGAATATGTTGACCACTGAAATTCTGCTTGCCCTCTTGGGGCTGGCACTGTTGAGCTTGATACCGGCACTCTACAATCATTTTCACAGGGTGCCCGGTGAGAAAGGGTAATTAGGAGTCCTTATTGTTAACAGAGTCGCTACAGATTAGCTTGGCCATGCATTTTTGGCCGATAGCGTGGAGGTAAAAGTGATGAAAAAGCTGACTATTTTACTGCTAATGCTGTTTGCCGGGGGAGCCCCAGCTTACACAGCAGGGTTCCAGATTCCTGAAATGGGCATCAAGGCTATGGGGATGGCACACGCCTTTACGGCAGTTGCAGATGATCCTACAGCCAACTGGTTTAACCCCGCTGGTTTGGCCTTTCAGGAGGGCCGGGCTATTACAGTCGGTGGTGTGGCAGTGG
>CAZFCL010000094.1:0-5018 GCA_964517705.1 uncultured Zetaproteobacteria bacterium
TCGTGAGGGTGGTCGTACGGTCGGCGCTGGCGTCGTTACCGACATTAGTAAGTAAACCTAAAATGTGCGTGGCGGCGGTAGACTTGTGCTACCGCCGCTTTGCCGTCACTGGAGAGTAGGAAATGCGAGATCTGTTGTCTTTGGCTTGTGAAGAGTGCAAGCGTAGAAATTATACTACGGACAAGAACAAGCGTACCATGACAGACAAGCTGGTGCTGAATAAGTACTGCAACTCCTGTCGTAAACATACGCCACATAAGGAAGCAAAGATTAAGTAATTAGTTAGGCCAGTAGCTCAATTGGTAGAGCACCGGTCTCCAAAACCGGGGGTTGGGGGTTCGAGCCCCTCCTGGCCTGCCAGTACCGGTGTGTGGTTAGTAGGAACGGGAGTTTAAAATGAGTCGTGTTGCAGATATGCAGAAGTTTGTGAACGAAGTGAAGGTTGAAGCCAAAAAGGTGACCTGGCCTGATCGTAAAGAGACGATGCAGTCCACGTTGCTGGTGTTTGTTATGGTGATTTTTATTGCGCTGTTCCTGTGGCTGGTGGATTGGGGCTTGAGCACGCTTGTGAAGCAGGTGATTTAATGACAATGCGTTGGTATGCGGTGCAGGTCTACTCTAACTTTGAAGATAAGGTTGAGAAGATGCTGCGTGAAAATGCAGAGAGAGCAGGCCTTGCCAGTAAATTTGGCCAGATTCTTGTGCCTCGTGAAGAGGTGGTTGAGCTAAAGGGCGGACAGAAGGTTACCAGTCAGCGTAAGTTCTTCCCGGGCTATGTGCTTGTTGAGATGGAGCTGAACGATGACACTTGGCATGTTGTGAAAGACACGCGCCAGGTCAGCGGGTTTCTCGGTTCCGGCAATAAGCCGATGCCGATGCCGCAGCGAGAAGTTGATGCGCTGATACATCAGATTGAAGAGGGCGTTGAGCGTCCGAAGCCAAAGGTGATGTTCGAAGTTGGCGAGGCAGTTCGCGTAATAGATGGTCCATTTGCTTCCTTTAACGGTGTTGTTGAAGAGGTGATGGAGGAGAAGGCAAAACTGAAGGTGAGTGTTTCAATTTTTGGGCGCCCAACCCCGGTCGAGCTTGAATACATTCAGGTTGAAAAAGGCTAAAGGCACGAGATTTTAGTAAAACGACCTTCGCAGGACGTGAAGGTTTTACCGCAGAAGATGCGGGAGCAAGGCTGGAATTAGCAGCCTGCGAATAAAGGTGAAGGGCATGATGCCTGAAGCCGGCTGGAGATAAAAATGGCAAAGAAACTTGATAAAATCGTGAAGCTGCAGGTTCCTGCAGGTTCCGCAAACCCCGCTCCGCCAGTAGGCCCAGCTCTTGGGCAGGCCGGCGTGAACATTATGGAGTTCTGTAAGGCGTTTAACGCCAAGACCCAAGAGATGGAAAAGGGCCTAACGCTGCCAGTTGTTATCAGTGTTTACGCAGATAAATCCTTCGATTTCGTCATTAAAACCCCACCAGCATCTGTGCTGCTGCTGAAGGCTGCGAAGCTTCAGAAAGGTAGCGGTGAGCCGAACAAGAAGAAGGTTGGTTCTGTAACCAGCGCTCAGGTTCGTGAGATTGCTGAGACCAAGATGCCAGACCTGAACTGCTACGATGTTGAGGCTGGCATGAAGATCGTAGAGGGCACTGCTGTCTCTATGGGTCTGGAAGTTAAGGGCTAAGGGGGTTTTAAGATGGCAAAAGTAACCAAACGTATGAAAGCAAGCCTTGAAGCCGTACCGGCAAAGGCGGTAACTGTTAAAGAGGCCGTTGAGGCGATTCTTGCTCAGCCAACAGCTAAGTTTGATGAGTCTGTTGATGTGGCAATTAAGTTGGGCGTTGACCCTCGGCACGCCGATCAGATGGTGCGTGGTTCTATCGCGCTGCCAAACGGAACCGGGAAGACTGTTCGTGTTGCAGTGTTCGCCAAGGGCGCAAAGGCTGAAGAGGCCACTGCTGCCGGAGCCGATTTTGTAGGCGCTGAAGATTTGGTGGAAAAGGTGCAGGAAGGCTTCATGGACTTTGAACGCATTGTGGCCACACCAGATATGATGGCGCAGGTCGGTAAGCTTGGCCGAGTGCTGGGGCCGCGTGGCCTCATGCCAAATCCGAAGCTCGGCACTGTGACTATGGATGTTGCTAAGGCTGTTGGGGCAATCAAGTCTGGCCAGATTGAGGCCCGTGTTGATAAGTCCGGTGTGGTTCACGCACCTGTTGGACGTCGCTCGTTTGATGCGGCAAAGCTGACAGAGAATATTGAGGCGCTATTAGCTGAGCTCAATCGCATGAGGCCTGCATCCGCCAAGGGGCGTTATATGCAGAAGATGTCGATCTCTTCCACTATGGGCGCTGGCGTGCGCGTGGACGAAACGACGCTCTGAAAAAGATAAACGCTTCCCTGTCTGCGCTTATGCCGGCTGGGGAAATATTGGCATAGGCCACACTTGGCTTATGCAGATGCTCTAGATTTTAGGGCACCTATTAAAAAGTTAGCCAGAGCTCTTTTTTTGAGAGGGAAGGCTAAAAAAACGATCCGTCCTAGACTGCTGGAGCCCAGCTCAAATGAGCACGGCTTAATTGGGGTAACCCTTCCTGCATAGATGGGGTGCAAGCTCACTTGCGCGGGTCGAAAAGCAAGGGGGTAAATGTGGATAAACAAGACAAACAACGTGTTGTCGAAGAGCTTCACAATGCCTGGTCCGAATCTACAGCTGGCGTAGTGACACACTACCGCGGCCTGAGTGTTTCCCAAATGGGGGATCTTCGCCGTGCTCTGCATCAAGCAGGGGTGTCGATACAAGTTGTGAAAAACACTCTGGCGCGTAGAGCGGCAGAAGGTACGGACTTTAAGGCTGCTGAAGAGCTATTTACAGGTCCGGTCGCGATCGCTTATGGCAAGGATCCGGTTGCAATGGCAAAAGCCATTTCCGAATTCGCCAAAAAGAACGATGCGCTTACGGTTTGTGGTGGTGTACTCGATGGCAAGATGGTTGATGTTTCTGGTGTTAAAGCACTGGCGAGCCTGCCATCACGCGAAGTTTTGCTCGCCAAGATGCTCGGCAGCATGCAGTCACCAGTCAGCGGATTCGTCCGTACACTGGCAGAGGTTCCTGCATCGTTCGTTCGCACATTGGCAGCTGTTCGCGATCAGAAACAGGCCGCATAACATTTACTAAAAATTTTACTTTTTAACTTATATAGCAAGAGGAGCTAATTAAAATGGCAATTAAAAAAGATGAACTAATCGAAGCAATTGAATCTATGAGTGTTCTGGAACTATCCGAACTGGTTTCTGCTCTGGAAGAGAAATTTGGCGTTTCTGCTGCTGCACCTGTAGCTGTAGCCGCTGGTCCAGCTGCTGCTGGCGGCGGTGATGTAGCCGCTGAAGAGAAGTCCGAGTTTGACGTTGTTCTAACAAGTGCTGGCGACAAGAAGATTCAGGTTATCAAGGCTGTACGCGAAGCAACTGGTCTGGGCCTGAAAGAGGCCAAGGCGCTGGTTGATGGCGCGCCAGGCAACATCAAAGAGGGCGTAGCCAAAGCAGAAGCTGAAGAGCTGAAGGGCAAGCTGGAAGAAGCAGGCGCAACTGTAGAGCTGAAGTAATAGCTGTTGTTCCACGTTTCTAAGTAAACGTATTGGGTTAAACCCCGGTGGTGGAGACGCTGCCGGGGCTTGGCCTTTTTCGCATTTTGTAAAATGGGCGTTCTGATTTTCAGGTTACCCTAGAGTTTTTGTAAAATATGTCGTCGTTTGAGGTTACTATGGGCAAGCAAGCATCACTGAAGCGCATTCGTAAAAATTTTGGTACGATCCAGTCTCCAATCAGCATGCCAAATATGCTGCAGTTGCAGACGGAGTCTTATCACGAGTTTGTTGGTTATGGCGAAGCCGTAAACGATTCAAGACTGGCAACCGTTTTCCAGTCTGTGTTTCCGGTTCGCGACTACTCTGGCAATGCCGAGCTTTGCTTTGAAGGGCTTGAGTATAGCCCGCCGCGCTATGATCTTGACGAGTGTCGCCGCCGCGACTTGACCTATGCGCTTCCAGTAAAGGTGAAGTTGCGCCTGAAGATTTTTGAAAACGAAGGCGACAAGCGTAGTAGCAACCGCAAGGTGAAAGAGGTGCGTGACCAGTCTGTTTACATGGGCGAAATCCCGCGCATGACAGAACATGGCTCATTCATTATCAACGGTACGGAGCGGGCTATTGTTTCCCAGATGCACCGCTCTCCAGGTGTATTTTTCGATCACGATAAAGGTAAAACCCATGCTTCAGGCAAGTTCCTGTTTAAAGCACGCGTTATTCCGTATCGTGGCTCATGGCTCGACTTTGAGTTTGATGCCAAGGATAAAGTAAATTTCCGTATCGACCTGCGCCGTAAAATGCCAGCTGGTATCCTTCTCAAGGCGCTGGGCTTGACCACGCAGGACATTCTTGATCGCTTCTATAGCCGCCGGACTTACCGCTTCACTAAGAAAGGCATTGAGGTGAAATTTGTGCCAGAGCTGTTTGAAGGCACTCGCGCAGTCACCACCATTAAAATTGGCAACAAACGCATTGTGGCCGAGGGCAAGAAATTTACCAAGCTAGCTATCAAGCGATTGAGCGAAGCTGGTGTTGAATGGATTGAAGTGCCAGTCGAGAGCGTTGTTGGCGAAGCTGCTGCCGAACCAATTTTGGTTGACGGTGGCGAGATTCTGATCGACCACAACCAGGAGCTAACAGAGGATTCTATCTCGGCACTACAGGGTGCTGGCATCAAGCAGTTTGATTGTTTGCTTATCGATTCTGCGGTGCGCGGCCCGTGGTTGGCGGACACACTGCGCCTGGATATGGTGCAGTCGCGGGAAGAGGCGCGCGTTGAAATTTATCGCATGATGCGTCCAGGCGAGCCGCCAACAGTTGAGACTGCCAAAGCACTTTTCGAGTCGCTGTTCTATGACGCATCACGCTATGATCTTTCTCGCGTGGGTCGCATGAAGTTGAATAGTCGCCTCGGCATTAGTGCTGAAGAGGTACCT
>CAZFCL010000095.1:0-4998 GCA_964517705.1 uncultured Zetaproteobacteria bacterium
AGCCCTTCACTCTCGGCCTGTTTCTTTACCAATCCTGAGCCTGGCACTGCCAGTGCCAGTTTTACATTTGATGCAATCCTTTTACCTTTGATTACAGCTGCTGCCGCACGGAAGTCCTCAATGCGCCCATTGGTACACGACCCAATAAACACCTTATCTATAGCAACCTCGGTGATTGGAACACTGGCTTTCAGGCCCATATATTCGAGTGCGCGGCTCCACCCTTCACGCTGCACATCATTCTTGGCGCGAACTGGGTCGGGGACGACATCTGTTACTGATATCACCATCTCTGGGCTTGTGCCCCAGCTTACTTGCGGCGCAATATCGGATGCATTGTAAGTCAGCTCTCTGTCGAACAGAGCGCCTGTATCGGAATGAAGTTCGCGCCACACTGTTTCTGCACGCTCCCACTGCTCACCCTTTGGCGCATAGGGGCGGCCTCTCACGTAATCGATAGTAACGTCATCAACCGCCACCATGCCACAACGTGCACCAGCCTCAATCGCCATATTACAGAGGCTCATGCGCCCCTCCATGGAGAGCGAGCGAATCGCGGAACCTGCAAACTCAATGGCATAACCTGTGCCACCGGCTGTGCCAACCTTGCCGATAATAAAGAGCGCGACATCTTTACCAGTAGTGCCAGGAGAAAGTTCACCCTCAACAGAGATGCGCATCATCTTTGGCCGCTTCTGAATCAGGCACTGGGTGGCCAGAACATGCTCTACTTCGGAAGTTCCAATGCCCATTGCGATCGACCCGAAAGCGCCATGCGTTGAGGTGTGGGAATCACCACACACCACTGTCATACCCGGCAGGGTCAACCCCTGCTCAGGACCCATCACATGCACCACGCCCTGACGCACATCATTCATGCCAAACTCGGTAATGCCAAACTCTGCACAATTGGCATCAAGCGCCTCCACTTGTGTCCGTGAGACTGGGTCAGAAATGCCTTTGCTGCGATCTGTAGTCGGAACATTATGGTCAGGAGTAGCAACCGCAGCAGACACCTTCCACGGCTTGCGGTCAGCCAGTCGCAACCCCTCAAATGCCTGCGGGCTGGTCACCTCGTGTACCAGGTGCCGGTCGATATAGAGAAGTGTGGAGCCATCACTGTTCTCCTTCACCACATGCTGTTGCCAGACTTTATCGAATAAGGTTTGTCCCATTTATTACTCCTGCAATAAGGGTGCGCATTGTAGCGCTAGCATCATCCGATGGCCATGCAGGCTGCACACGCTTTTTCTTTTTTCTCCCTGCGGTTAGTCTCCCCACCCATTCACCACTTGGGGGAAGTCATGAGCATCAAGTCAGATAAGTGGATCCGCCGCATGGCGCAAGAGCAGGGTATGATTGAGCCGTTCGTCGATGGACAGATCAAGCGCGCTGAAGACGGCACAGGCATTATATCCTATGGCCTCTCCTCTTACGGCTATGATGTTCGCTGCTCCAATGAGTTTAAAGTGTTTACCAACATCAATTCAGCGGTTGTTGACCCGAAAGATTTCTGCCCCAGTTCATTTGTCGATATCGAATCCGATGTCTGCATTATTCCACCCAACTCTTTCGCACTGGCACGAACAGTGGAATACATGCGCATTCCCCGCAGTGTGCTCACCATATGTCTTGGAAAATCGACCTATGCCCGCTGCGGCATCATCGTGAACGTCACGCCACTGGAGCCAGAGTGGGAGGGCCATGTAACACTCGAATTCTCCAACACCACGCCACTGCCTGCCAAAATCTATGCGGGTGAAGGCGTGGCTCAGTTTCTCTTCCTCGAATCCGATGAGATGTGCGAAACCTCCTACAAAGACAAATCGGGTAAATATCAGGGGCAGACCGGCGTCACTGTTCCAAGGCTGTAAATGAAACTTTCTGATATTCTGCAAACAGCGGCCAAACCGCTCTTTTCATGTGAATTTTTTCCACCCAAAACAGATAAGGGTGAAGAGAACCTCTGGAGCTGCCTCCGTGAACTCCAGCAAGTGGATCCGGCATATGTCTCTGTTACCTATGGTGCAGGCGGCACCACACAGGATCGAACCCGTGGAATTGTCACCCGCATTAAGGATGAGACAGGGTTATCCCCCGTTGCACACCTTACCTGCGTTGGTGCCAGCAAAGAGCAGCTCGGCGAACTTTTGGCCGACTATCGTGATGCTGGCATTGAAAATATCCTTGCGCTGCGCGGCGATGCGCCAGAAGGGATGGATCGCTTCGAAGCGGTAGCAGGGGGCTTTAGCTATGCTACAGACCTAATCGCCTTTTTAAGAGAGCAGGGCGACTTCTCTATCGCATGTGCGACTTATCCTGAGGGCCATCCTGAATCGAAAGGTGGGGTTGCTGACGATATTCGCTATCTGAAGATGAAACAGGATAGCGGGGCTGACTGCGCCATCACGCAGTATTTCTTCGATAACGAAACCTTTTTCCGCTTCCGTGATGCATGCGATGAGGCCGGTATCACACTGCCCATCATTCCCGGTATCATGCCGATCAGCAATTTTGACCAGATCGTACGATTCTCCTCAATGTGTGGTGCACAGATTCCAGCCTGGCTACATGAAGCGATGGCACCCATCCATGACAACCTTGATGCAGTTGCCGATCTCGGTATTGAACTCGCAGTTCGCCAGTGCAGCGAGCTGCTGCAAAATGGTATTCCAGGGTTACATATCTACACTCTCAACAAGTCAGCGGCGACAATCGCTATTCACGAACGCATCCAAGGATACCTTTAAACGTTGATCCTCTGGCGCGCAATCTCTGAGAAGATGGCAGCGCTTACGCTTATTTTCGCGCTGATCGCCTACTTCTACCCACCCGCCTTTCTGATTTTCAAGGACTATTTCCTCTGGTTCTTTGCTGCAACCATGTTTGCGCTTGGATTGGTGATGAAGCCAGAAGAGGCCAAAGAAGCACTATCCAAACCATTTACAATCTTTATCGGTGTTGGAACACAGTTCACTGTCATGCCTACACTGGGATTTGCTGCCGCAACAGTTTCTGTTGCCACTGGTGTAGAGCCTGCCGTTGCACTTGGATTTATTATTGTCGGCTGCGCGCCTGGAGCCATGGCAAGCAATGTGATCTCCTACCTGCTTGGTGGTGCAGTTGCCTTCTCAGTTGCCATGACCATGCTTGCTACAACACTCTCCCCGTTGATGACACCTGTCCTTGTTGAATTGTTGGGCGGGGTTTTTATGGATATTCCCTTCTGGCCAATGATGCAGACTATTCTACTTACCGTTGTGCTTCCTCTGGCGGTCGGAATGATGATTCACCACCGCCTTCCACAGTATCAAGGGCGCTATGAAAATGTTGCGCCAGGTCTTGCGGCACTATCGATTATTATTATCTGTAGCTATGCAGTGGCGGCCAATCAGGAGCGTATTGAACAAACCCCATGGGTGATATTTCTTCTTGTTGTCATGCTCAATGCTGGAGGCTATTTGGCAGGCTGGTTCATTGCTAAGCTATGCAGCTTTGAACGGCACTACCAGATTACCTTGGCTGTAGAGATTGGCATGCAGAATGCGGGGCTAGGTGTTGCACTTGCCCTTAAACATTTCGAGCCTGAAACAGCGCTACCGGGCGCTCTCTTCGCTGTCTGGTGCATCATTACTGCAGCCGGCATGACACGCTGGCTGCGAAGAAAGACGAAAGAAGATATCCCTGCCGCAGTATAGTCTAGCTCAACATATCCCAGCTATTTAGCGATCCTCTACCGGGGTATAGGGCTGATCATGCTTGCCACTGTATATCTGGGAGGGGCGATAGATACGGCCCTGACCAAGCTGCTCCTTCCAGTGCGCCAACCACCCCGAAACACGCGCGATAGCAAAAATCGGTGTAAACAGATCTGTTGGAATACCGAGCTTGCGATAAACAATGCCAGAATAGAAATCGACATTGGGGCAAACCCCCTTCGCCCCCAGCGTACTCTCCGATAGTTTCTCAACCTGCCTTGCAATACGGTAGTCATCATCGACGCCGATCTTATCGGTGAGCTGTTTATAGAGTTTCACAAGCAATGTCGCCCGCGGATCACGCGTTTTGTAAACACGGTGGCCAAGCCCCGAGATCTTCTCTCTGCGCTCCAGCTTATCATTCAGATATGCCTCAACATTCTCTACCGAACCAATCTCATTGATCATGTTTAACACATCCTCATTGGCTCCGCCATGCAACGGGCCGGAAAGTGCACCAATTGCAGCACTGATCGATGTATAAGGATCAGCATGGGTGGATGCAGTGACCAGCGTAGAGAAGGTGCTCGCATTCATCGTGTGCTCGGCATGCACAATAAAGGCAACATCAAGAATACGCTCGGTCAGATGATATGGCTTCTCTCCGGTCAACATATAGTAGAAGTTGGCGGCATGGGAGAGATCATCACGTGGAGGAATCGGATCGTCACCCCGACGCATTCTCGCGTGTGCCGCCACCAGTGTCGGCATCTTTGAAATCAGATTTACGCACACCTGATGCACTGTTTTTGGATCAAGCTCCCCCTCCATCGTTTTCGGGAAGGGGTAGAACATGCCGAGTGCCGCCACAGCAGCCTGAAGGGAGTCCATCGGATGTGCTGACTCAGGAAAGCTCTTAATCATGTCACGAATACGGAACTTGATGCGGCGATGGTGGCGCATCTCATCATTGAATGCTTTCAGCTCTTCACACGTTGGCAGTTTACCATAAAGAAGCAGGTAGGAGGTCTCTTCAAAAGAGGATTTTTCAGCCAGCAGCTCAATATCAATACCACGATATTCGAGATACCCTTTCTCACCATCTACATAAGAAACTGACGATTCGGCCACCGGAATACCTGCCAACCCCGGTGAGAAGCATGATGCTGTGTCTTCTGTTTTTTTTCTATCTGCCATCTGTTTAACCCTACCTGCTAATGAAAAAATCCAAGCTATTTATCAATCCCGGCTGATCAAGATTGATAACCATAGCAAAACAAACAGGTAATTTCCCACTCTT
>CAZFCL010000096.1:0-4977 GCA_964517705.1 uncultured Zetaproteobacteria bacterium
TGCCTCACGCTCATGCTGTTTGGCGTTGAGCACCTCATGCTTGATGCCTTTTTTCTTCAGTAGCTCGGAAAGATATTCCGACTTTTCAATTGATGTGGTGCCGACCAGCAGTGGCGCGCCCTCTTCATGGACAACCTCAATGTCATCAACAATAGCTGCGAATTTATCCTCGGTGTCACGGTAAATGACATCAGCCACATCATTGCGCACCATATCCTGATTGGTTGGAACAATAACAACTTCCAGCTTGTAGATTTTCTGAAACTCTTCTGCTTCGGTATCTGCTGTTCCGGTCATGCCGGAGAGCTTGCTATACATGCGGAAGTAGTTCTGGAAGGTGATGGAGGCGAGGGTCTGGTTCTCAGGCTGTACAGTCGCCCCCTCTTTTGCTTCCAGTGCTTGGTGCAGGCCGTCGGAGTAACGGCGGCCCGGCATCATACGGCCAGTGAACTCGTCGATGATTATTACCTCGTCATTCCGTACGATATAATCCTTCTCTCGGTCAAAGAGGGTATTGGCACGTAGAGCCTGCGTGGCGGCGTGCATCAGGTTTACGTTCTCAGGATCATACAGGTTGCCGTTGGTCAGCAGTCCTGCTTCGCGGAACAGCTCCTCAACATGATCATTGCCGGTCTCTGTGTAGGAGACAGCGCGATCCTTTTCATCTTTCTCGAAGTCCTCTTCATTGAGCTTCTTAATCAATACGTCAGCTTGATTATAGAGATCAGTCGCCTGCTCGGCGGGGCCAGAGATAATCAGTGGTGTGCGCGCCTCATCGATCAGGATCGAGTCCACTTCATCGACAATGGCGTAGTGGTGGCCGCGCTGAACCAGCTCTTCGGCGGTAAAGGCCATATTATCGCGCAGATAGTCAAACCCGAACTCGTTGTTGGTGCCATAAGTGATATCGGCAGTGTATGCCTCTTGGCGCTCTTCACTGCTGATGCCATGTACAATCACACCGGTGGAGAGGCCAAGAAAGCCATAAATCTTACCCATATTTTCAGCATCTCGGCTGGCTAAGTAGTCGTTTACGGTAATGACGTGTGCGCCCTTGCCGGAGAGAGCGTTAAGATAGACAGGGAGTGTTGCAGTCAGGGTTTTGCCTTCACCCGTTTTCATTTCGGAGATTTTACCCTGGTGAAGAATAACTCCGCCGATGAGCTGTGCATCAAAATGGCGTAATCCCAACACGCGCACCGATGCCTCACGCACAACGGCAAACGCTTCAACAAGGAGGTCATCTTCACTGGCGCCATCGGTAAGGCGCTGGCGGAATTCGTCTGTTTTGCCTGCCAGTTCATCGTCGGAAAGCGCTTGCATATCGGCTTCCAGCACATTGATCTGGTCAGCTACTGGCCATAGCTCCTTTAATAAGCGGTCATTGCGGCTGCCGAACATTTTAGTCAGGACATTAAACATGGTGCTGTGTACTCCGGTTGAATCTCAAGGCTGCTCCTGATGTTGTCGCGGTTTTTCAACAAACATCAAGTTTGCGCAGACTAGCATCGTAAACTGTAAAGACGAAGCGAATAGGAAGAGCAGAACTGAAGGCTACAGAAAGTTGCGAATACGCCGGATGCCTTCATGGATATCATCAAGCCCTGTAGCATAGGAGAAGCGCACATGCCGCCCGGATTGGTGGCTGCCAAAATCTTCACCCGGGGTGATGGCAACACCAGCAGATTCTAGCAAATCCCAGCAGAAGCGACGGGAGTCATCGGTGATACTGCTGACATTGGCATAGATGTAAAAAGCCCCCTGCGGCTCCACCACAATGTCGAAGCCTAACTTCGGCAGTTCATCAAGCAGAAAGCGTCGCCGTTTATCATAGGCCTTGCGCATTGGTTCAATTTCACTATCAGCAGCCAGAGCAGCAATCGCTGCATATTGTGAAAGTGTGGATGCGGCAATAAAGATATTCTGCATAACACGGCGGCAGGCGTCGATCAGGCTCTCAGGCACAATGATCCAGCCGATACGCCAACCAGTCATGGCCCAGCGTTTGGAGAAGCCATTCACCACAATGGCGTCATCATCAAACTCCAGTGCCGATCGCGCTTTTGTGCTGTAGGTGAGGCCGTGATAGATCTCATCGGAGATGAGGTGCCCACCCTTCTTTCGGCATGTTGCCACCACCTTTTTAAGTTCATCATCTGCAATAAGAGTCCCGGTTGGGTTAGAGGGGTTGATCACCACCGCAGCACGTGTGCCAGTTTTCCAGCTTGATGCAACTAGCTTGGCAGAAAGGTGGTAGCGACTTTCAGGGCCGACCGGGATGTTAATCGGCTCCCCACCAGCCAATCGGATGAAGTTGCGCTGGCACGGATAGCCGGGATCAGAGAGAAGCACGGATTCACCAGCTTCAAGCAGTGCGGCATAGATCAGGCTAAAGGCGCCCGATGTGCCGGGCGTGATCAGGATGCGCTCGGGCGAAACTGAAACCCCATACTCTTTTAGGTACCAGTTAGCGACTGCGGCTTGCAGCTCTGGATTGCCAGTGGATGGCGTGTAGAAATTATCACCGCGATCCAATGCAGCTTTGGCAGCTTCAATCACCGAGGCTGGTGTCGGAAAATCAGGCTCGCCTATCTCCATATGGATGATGTTGCGGCCCTCTGCCATCAGCTCTTTTGCCCTTTCGAGCAGCTGCATGACCCGGAACGGCTCAATCTGGTCGATTCTTCGCATGCCAGTAGCTTAAAGGATGGATTCCGGTTTGTCCTTCCGGTGGCGCTTGGCATAGAGTGGGCGCTATGAGTGGGCAGTATGACCTTATCGTGATTGGCGCGGGAATTTCCGGGCTCTCCATGGCCTTTGAGGCTCAGCAGGCAGGGTTAAATGTACTGGTGCTGGAGAAGAGAGAGCATGCTGGCGGCTGTTTTGATTCGGCCATGGTGAATGACGATGTCCCATTCTGGCTGGAGATGGGAACACACACCTGCTTCAACTCCTATGGTCGTCTGCTTACACTGCTTGAACAACTCGACCTGATAGATCAGTTGGTGCCACGCGAGAAGTTGCGCTACAGGATGCTTGTCGATGACACACTCTGCTCAATTCCATCGCGCCTCATCTTTTTTGAGCTGCTTGCCAACAGCTGGCACATTTTCTCGCGGAGAAAAGAGGGGAAGTCGGTAGCCGACTACTACCGCGCAATTGTCGGGAAGAAAAACTACAAGAATGTTTTTCGCCACGCCTTCAATGCCGTGACCTGTCAGCAGGCGGATGATTTGCCCGCTGATATGCTTTTTCGTAAGCGTCCGCGCGATAAGTCGGTGATGCGTAGCTACACTTTTTCGGAAGGCTTAGGCCGTATTATCAATGAGCTTGAGCAGCGCGTGACATGTCGCAAAGGTGTAGAAGTTGAGCATATTGCCTACGATGAAAGTGGATTTACTATCACACTGCACGGTGAAACATTGCATACCAACAAGCTTGCCTGTGCAACGCCGGCACCTGCAGCGGCGCGCCTGCTAAAAGATACATTTTCTGACTTGGCTGAGTGCTTAAGCTGGGTGGATGAGGTGGAGATAGAGTCGGTCGGCATTGTTGTGGAAAAAGAAGATCTGGAGCTGCGGCCACTGGCAGGCATCATCGCAGCCGATGGGGATTTCTACTCGGCAGTGTCGCGGGATATCGTGCCGCACCCGACCTATCGTGGATTAACGTTTCACTTTAAACCGGGGCTACTCTCTGATGAAGAGAAGCTGGATCGTATCCGCTCACTTTTGAATCTTGGGCGTGGCCAAGTTGCGCACTGTTTTCACAAAACCAACCGCTTACCAGCCCCGGATATGGGGCACCATGCTTTAATGGCAAAGGTGGGTGATCTTCTGCATGGCCTTCCTCTGGCGCTGATCGGCAACTATTTTGAGGGCGTAGCGGTCGAAGATTGCCTGGTACGTACGGAGAGTGAGTTCAAACGTATTTGCCAGCATAAATGAAAACGCAACTGCTATTGAGTCTGTTTGTGCTGGTCGGATGCGGCATAGGTGAGAAGAGCGAGCTGCTACTTGAGTGCCCATCACCAGATGGCAGTAGAATTGCTACGATCTATTATGTTTCTGATGGCGATAGAGCAGTTGATCGGGAGACAAAGATAAATGTTCGCCCGGCAGCCAGTTCACTGGACGATAGCATGTTTAGTTTTTCAATGCGTCATGGGTATGATGCAATCATCCACTGGAAGGGAAATCATCAGCTGGAGCTGACCTACCCTGAAGACTCCGAGCTGATACGGGTGGAGCATGTGATCTTCGGCACCAGCCAGACATTCCGGCCAGATGATCGGATTCGCGTTCACTATATTGAGCAGCCTTCAACTCACGGCTATTTTATGGTCGAGAAGCGCTGCTTTACGAGCCAGCCAGGATAAAGCTACTTTTGCCAGGTTAGTATCGGTTTTCTGGCTGCCTGCGTTTCATCAAGCCTGCGGCGGAATGGTTTAAGAGGGGCCTCATGTAGCAGCTCGGTTTCGCCTGATTCGCATTGATCGGCAATTTCTAGCATCGCATCACAGAAGGCATCAAGCGTCTCGCGTGATTCGGTTTCGGTAGGCTCAATCAGCATGGCCCCATGTACAATCAGCGGGAAGTAGACCGTCATCGGATGAAAGCCAAGATCAATCAGTCGTTTTGCAATGTCGATCGTCTTTACACCGTGGCTATTTTGTAGCTCATCAGTAATGAGGCACTCATGCTTGCAGAGCCCCTCAAACGGCACGTGGTAGCGCCCTTTCAGCCGGTGCAGTACATAGTTGGCATTGAGTACTGCATCTTCAGCAATCTTATGCAGGTGTTCCCGGCCAAAGGCCGAGATATAGGCGTTGGCACGCAGCAGCACACCAATCTGTCCTGCTGATCCGAGCAGCGGGCCGATTGAGCTTTTATCATGTTGCAGCAGTTCATATTGCGCACCATGTTTCTCAATGTGTGGCGTGGGTAGGTAAGGGGCCAGTGTCTCATTGACAGCTAC
>CAZFCL010000097.1:0-4963 GCA_964517705.1 uncultured Zetaproteobacteria bacterium
CTTTGCGCGGCACGATTTGGTTGTAGTGGATCGCAAAGCCGTGTGCAAAGGCCAGTGTTGCACCCTGCTTCAGATTTGGCTCAAGTTCATTCTGGTATAGATCAGACTGGAACTCATCGGGTGTCAGTACCATGATCAAGTCAGCACCGGCAACGGCATCAGCAACAGTGCTGACTTTAAGGCCGGAGTTTTCCGCCTTGGCAATAGAGGTAGAGCCGCTACGTAGGCCAACGGTTACATCCACGCCTGAGTCTTTCAGGTTATTGGCATGAGCATGCCCCTGTGAACCGTAGCCGAGGATGGCCACCTTGGTATTCTGAATAATGGAAAGATCTGCGTCTTTATCGTAATAGACGTTCAAAGCCATGAGGCATTCTCCTGTACAAACATGTGGTTAAAGCATTAAAGGCGGCGGAGGATATACATTCCGCCCTGAGAATTCACCCTCTTTAATCTTGGCTGAACACTGTGCCAACACCTTCATCGGTGAATATCTCTAGAAGTAGGGCATGCGGAACACGGCCGTCAATAATATGCGCCTGTTTCACGCCGGCTGCTACAACATCCAAACAGCACTGTACTTTTGGAATCATGCCGCCGGCGATGGTGGTATCCTTGATCAACGCTCTCGCCTCTTCTGAGTTCAGCTGTGGGCAGAGGTTTTTCTCTTTGTCGAGCACACCCGGAACATCGGTTAGGAGGATGAGCTTGGCGGCACCCAGTGCCTCTGCGATAGCGCCTGCCACCAGATCGGCATTAATGTTATAGCTATGCCCCTCATCCTTGTGGTACCCGACAGGGGCAATGACTGGCACAAAACGATCACGATCGAGTAGTTCCAGGATAGATGTATTGATTGAATCTACTTTGCCGACATGGCCGAGGTCGATAATCTCTGGCACATCCAGCTCAGGCGCATCTCTTTCAATCTGCATTTTCTTGGCACAGATCAGGCCACCATCTTTACCGGAAAGGCCGATTGCCTTACCGCCCGCCTTGTTGATATTGGCCACGATCTCTTTGTTGACCAGGCCGGCCAGCACCATCTCAACAACATCCATGGTTTCGCTATCGGTAACCCGCATGCCATCAATAAATGTCGCTTCCTTGCCGATTTTCTTCAGTAGCTTTCCAATCTGTGGCCCGCCACCATGCACAACAACCGGGTTGATACCAACCTGCTTGAGTAAAGTAACATCCGCAGCAAAACTCGTTTTAAGGTCCTCATCAACCATGGCGTTTCCACCGTACTTGATGACAACCGTCTGGTCGGCAAAGCGTTGCAGGTAGGGGAGTGCTTCAACAAGTGTGGCGGCCCGCTCTTGATTATGCTTGGTCATTGGTCCATCTCCTCAACAGGCACGGTTTTTCTCTGGTGTTCAGGCTCACAGTCCAAAAGTTTCGACCAGAGCCAGAGCAGGGAACAGGCTACAGCTGCGATACCGAGGCTTAGGGCCATATATGAATCATTAGGATCCTGCAGCTGGATGCCGAGCGGAATGAGTACAATAATGGCTGTTGTCAACGTGGCTAGCCGTGTCCAGCTAACGGGCTGTTTGAACAGAATGCTGGCAGCTGCCGGAATGGAGAGCAGGGCATAGAGCGTGAGAACGATCCAGTGATTCTCAGCTTCCACGCTTGTGAGTCTCGCCCAGACCCCTTCCGTGCTGCTATCAAGCTGCTGCTCAATAATGCCACCGATGATGAGAATGATGATTGCCGATAGTAACCACATTCCCCATCCTGCCAGGGCCTTTTTCCGTGCTAGTGAGTTCATCCATACACCATTGCCAACGACAAACATCACTGCTGCAACTGCCATGCCCCATGGGGCGAATGTGAAATCAATATCCATATTAGTACAAGATCCTGTTTTTAAATCTGGGACGGAGTCTAGCGGGGAGGTGAAATGAAATCACGCGGTATGGAATAGGCACGACTGTATGCCACTTGTGATGAATGAATAGTCATCACTGCTAAAAAATCCCATAAAAAATAAAAAAAGGGGGGGGTGTTCTAAGTGTGCTTGGTGTAGAGTAAGCGATTTTTGATTCCCAACTAATACATTGCTCAAGGAGTGAAAGGTGAACTTAAAGAGGGCTTATACTATGACAATTATGGCAGGCATGTTAAGTTTGGTCAGCATGCCTGTAAAGGCCGAGGGCATTAGTATTGGCGGCGATATTGGTGTATATAGCCAGTATATGTGGCGCGGTATGCAGCAAACCGGCAGTTCATCCATACAGGGTGACCTAGGGGCTGACTTCGGCAACGGCCTGTCAGCCAATGTATGGTTTGCTTCGCTGAATAGTAATAGCACTGAATTTGATTTCACGGTTGATTACTCAGGTGAAGTCGGTGATTTGAGTTACTCTGTTGGCTTTATCTATTACTCATACCTAAATGGTGCATCTGGAAACGCTGGTGAAGTGTATGTGGGTGTTGGTTATGGTCCTGTTTCTATCACCTACTACAACGCAGTGATGGCGAACAGTGGTGCTGATGGTTGGAAGAAAGATGCCTATGTCGATATTGCGCTTGGTCATTCTGTGGCTGAATTTGATATTGGGGCCAATCTCGGCTTCTACCTGCCGGATACTACAACTGCATTTCCAACCACTAAGAATGAACTGGGGCATGTTGATCTTTCTCTAAGTAAAGATATTGAAGTAGGTGGTGCCACCATGACACCATCAATCATGGTGTCTGTTCCAACATTCACGGGTAAAACAGTTAACTCTCAAGTTGTTGTCGGTGTGAACTTTGCCTATTGATAAGTTTCTAAGTCTCTCTGAGTTAGGAAAGGCATATTGAGCTCGTGAAGGATGCTTTATCCACCCGGTACGAGATATTGCGCCTTTCGCATCAGGTTGGAGGCGGAGCTTGCTCCGCTCCCAGCTTGATAAATTACACAGGAGAAAAGATATGAAGATGATAAGAGCTATTATTAAACCGTTTAAACTTGATGATGTGAAGGATGCACTGCTTGAGATCGGCATTAACGGCATGACTGTGGCCGAGGTGCGTGGGCATGGGCGTCAGAAAGGGCACACCGAACTCTATCGCGGGGCTGAATATAGTGTCGATTTTGTGCCGAAAACAGAAGTGACGATTGTTATTCCGGATGAGCTGCTGGAGCAAGCACTCGAAGTGCTGCGCACAGCTGCCAGTAGTAACAAGATCGGCGATGGTAAGATTTTTGTGACGCCGGTTGAGCGGGTAATTCGTATTCGCACCGGTGAAGAGAATGAAGAGGCGTTATCTTAATAATGAATAAGCATAATACATATGATCAAGGAGATGAGGTAGAATGAATACAGCAGGATTCGATGTTTTTTTTCTTACTATGGGTGCGGCGATGGTGTTGGCTATGCATGCTGGCTTCGCTTTTCTGGAAGTGGGAACAGTACGCAAGAAAAATCAGGTGAACGCCCTTGTGCGAGTGATTACTGACTTCGGTTTTTCTACTGTGACCTACTTCTTTGTCGGTTTCTTTATCGCTTACGGTATTAACTTCTTTGCACCGGTTTCAGAGCTGAATGTGCTTGGGGATGCGACCAACGGTTATAAGATGGTCCACTTCTTCTTTCTTCTTACCTTTGCTGCAGCCATCCCTGCTATTATCTCTGGTGGTGTAACAGAGCGCATCAAGTTTTGGCCTAATGCATTGGCGACTGTGCTTTTGGTAGGTCTGGTTTATCCTTTTTTTGAAGGCATGGTTTGGAATGGCAACTTCGGCTTTCAAGGTTGGTTAGAGGCTAACTTTGGTGCTGCCTTTCACGACTTTGCCGGCTCTGTAGTAGTGCATGGTATGGGCGGATTTTTGGCGCTTGGTGCAGTTGTCATGGTTGGTGCCCGTAAGGGGCGCTATGCCAGGGATGGTCGCGTCAATGCAATTCTACCATCCAATATCCCATTCCTGGCATTGGGTTCGTGGATTCTCTGTGTTGGCTGGTTCGGATTTAATGTGATGAGCGCAGGAAGTGTCGAGGGCGCATCGGGGCTGGTGGCAACCAACTCGCTATTGGCAATGGTCGGTGGCTTGCTGGCAGCACTTGTTGCCGGGAAAAACGATCCGGGCTTTGTTCATAATGGAGCGCTGGCAGGGCTGGTGGCGATCTGTGCAGGTTCCGATATTGTTCATCCGATTGGAGCTTTAGCTATTGGTGTGATCGCCGGGGCGGGGTTTGTATTTGGCTTCAGGCTTATTCAGAGCAGAATGAAAATCGATGATGTGCTAGGCGTGATCCCATTGCATGGTGTGTGTGGTGCCTGGGGTGGAATTGCTGCTGGCATTTTTGGCACCACAGCCTTGGGGGGCGCGGGGGGCGTCACCTTTATGGCACAGCTTGTCGGCACAGTAACAGGTGTGGCCATTGCATCAGTGGGCGGTTTCATTGTGTATGGCATTGTTAAAAAGATCATGGGTATCCGGTTGTCTGAAGAAGATGAGTTCAGAGGTGCAGACCTGGCAATTCACAACATCAGTGCCAATCCTGAAGAGGATATGGCCAACCATTGATTCAAAAGTGAGGAAAGCGGGGGTGGCACAGGCCACCTCCACCCCTTGTTTTCGACTGTTGCAGTCGTTAGAAATCCGCCATGCGAAAACTTACTGGACTCCTTCTTTTTCTTACCTTTATCACCCCATCATTTGCTGCCGAGTTTGATATCTATCAATCCGGTTATCGCCCCCTTCAGCTGGGGTTAATGATTGAGGGTCAGGGATATAAAAAAGACCTGGAGCTGGTGAATGGTGTGGTGGCAGATGATTTGGAGTCGAGCCAGTCATTTAAGGTGATTGACCCATTGGCTTATCTTGCAACATTCAATGAAAGTTGGGAAAAGGTTGAGTACAGCGATTGGCGCATTCTTGGCGCTGATATTCTGGCACTCTGCAAGCTCCAGAAAAAAGGGGGGGGTGTTCTAAGTGTGCTTGGTGTAGAGTAAGCGATTTTTGATT
>CAZFCL010000098.1:0-4754 GCA_964517705.1 uncultured Zetaproteobacteria bacterium
CTTCAACCGCTGCATCATCCGCTAGCAACTCTTCGATTCGGTAACTTGAAGGATCAGCAAGCAGGGAGGTCACCAGCTTGTGGTTCATATCATGCCCTGTGAGTTCACCCTCGAAAGCGCCGACAATCGGATAGCCTGAAAGGGATAGGTCGCCCAATGTATCGAGAATTTTGTGGCGAACACACTCATCATCATAACGCAACCCACCTTCATTCACTACGCGATGGGTGTCGAGCACGACGGCATTCTCAAGCGAACCACCCAGCGCTAAACCTGCTTTCTGGAGCGCTTCAACTTCATGTAGGAACCCAAAGGTGCGGGCGCGGGATATTTCACGGGTATATGCCTGATGCGCAAAATCAATCGCCACCTTGCGCCTGCGCAGTAGTGGATGATCGTAATCCAATAGATAACTAATCTTGAATCCAGCTGCAGGGTAGAGGGCACAGCGCTTGCCATCCTCCTCAACCTCGACGCGTTTAAGCACACGAAGGACACGCTTTGCCTTGGACTGTTCGCGGATACCGGCGCATTGAATCAGAAACACAAACGGAGCGGATGATCCATCCATAATGGGAACTTCGGGACCACTGACTTCAATACGAGCGTTATCCACGCCCAGCCCTGCAAAAGCGGAAAGCAGATGCTCAACGGTTGAGACCTGAGCATCGCCATGACCTATGGTTGTACAGAGCCGGGTATCGGTAACGAAATCGGCCTTAGCCGGAATCTCAACACCAAGATCGGATCGAACAAATACGATGCCGCTGCCCTCATCTGCCGGATGCAATACCAGGTCGATTTTACGACCGGAATGCAAGCCGATGCCGCTGCAGCGAATCGAGTGATCCAGTGTTCTCTGTGCAATCATTTATGCCTCCTTCTGTGACGGGCATAGCGTTATGATGTCAATGGTTCGAACACCAACGGCGCAACTCTTAATTCGAACTGCAAGCCGTTAAATAACGCGCAAGCCTGCCATAAAAACCATAAAAGCCAAACAGCTTTTATTCGGTTTAGTCAGCCTGCCTACGCAGGAATGTTGGTACAGCAAACTCATCATCGTTAAAATCGATATTGCCAAAAGGCTTCGGAGTTGACTGGCCGCCAGCAGTCGGCGTCTGTGCAGCAACCGGTGCGGGTTGAACCGCCCCAGACTGAGCTGTTGGCAGTGGTATCGAGGCCAGTTCTGGCTGCTCACCGGTAGCGATAGGCTGTATCATTACTTCGCCGGCAAGCCCTGTTGCCACAACCGTGACACGCACCTCTTCACCAGCATCCTGATCATAAACCATACCGCAGATAATGTTGGCATCTTCATCTGCCATATTGTGAATGATGGAGACAGCCTCATCGTACTCAGCCAGTGTCATATCCTCATTACCGGTCACATTCACCAGGATCCCCTGAGCACCATGAATATCAATATCTTCTAACAGCGGAGAAGAGATGGCACGCTCAGCAGCCTCCATCGCCCGGCCCTCGCCTGTGGCTACACCGGAACCCATCATCGCAACACCGCGTGTTTCACTCATCACCGCCTTCACATCAGCAAAGTCGACATTCATGTAGCCAGTATGGGTGATCAGCTCGGCAATGCCGCGCACTGCCTGCAGCAGCACATCATCGGCTTTGCGGAAAGCCTCCAGCATAGTGGTGTTTTTACCCACTGCACCAATCAGCTTCTGGTTCGGGATGGTAATCAGCGTATCAACATACTTGCGCAGCTCGGCAATGCCGGCATCAGCCTGACGCATGCGACGGCGGCCTTCAAAGTTGAATGGCTTGGTCACAACCGCAACTGTCAATACACCCAGCTCGCGAGCTACTTCAGCAATAACAGGCGCTGCACCTGTACCTGTACCACCACCCATTCCTGCGGTGATAAATACCATATCCGTGCCCTGCATGAACTCACGCAAACGATCCTTTTCCGCTGATGCCGCTTCACGACCAACCTGTGGATTGGCGCCAGCACCAAGGCCTCGGGTCATATCTGCCCCAAGCTGCAGTTTCACATCAGCATCATTACGCTCGATGGCCTGTGCATCGGTATTGGCGACGATAAACTCCACGCCACGCAATTTATGACTGATCATATTATTCAGCGCGTTACCGCCACCACCGCCGACGCCAATCACCTTGATGTTAGCTGATTGGGCCGCCGTATCTTCAAATGTAAATAGTGTTGCCATTTTTTAGTCCTCCTTAGTTCCCTTCTATTTTCCGTTTGTGTTTTTGTTGCTTCTTCTCTTCCCTTTCCTGCCTTCTCTCTTTTAAGCTGTATCACCAAACCAGCTTCGCATATGTTTCCATACACGTGCGAAGGTGTTCTGATCTGTAGATCTCAGTTTTTGTGAGCCCTGGCGATAACGGTGGCCATATAAAATCAGCCCCACGCCTGTGGCATACATCGGGCTGGATACCACATCCACCAATCCGCCGACTCCCTGTGGGCGCCCCAGGCGCACTGGAAAATCGAAAATGTCTTCCGCAAGCTCCACTGTACCCTCAAGCAGCGAAGAGCCGCCTGTCAGCACCATGCCCGCAGCAACCAGCTCCTGGAAACCGGAGCGCTGCAGCTCATCTTTAATCATCTCGAAAAGCTCTTCGACACGCGGCTCAAGAATCTGAGCCATCACCTGCCTTGGCATTGGGCGCGGTGCCCGGCCACCAACACTGGGGATCTCAATCTGATCTTCCGGTGGCACAAGCGTTGTCATGCAGGCGCCGTACTTGCGCTTCAGTTGATCGGCTTCACGCGCACTGGTACGCAGACCGATCACAAGATCGTTGGTCAAATGGTCGCCGCCAATTGGGATGACATGGGTGTGACGAATAGAGCCATTTAGGAAAATTGCGATATCAGTTGTGCCACCGCCAATATCGACCAGCACCACACCAATATCTTTCTCATCCTGCATCAATACCGCCTCGGATGAAGCCACCTGCTCAAGCACCATATCGGAGACATCAAGATCGCAACGGTTGCAGCACTTAACAATATTCTGTGCCGACGAGACAGCGCCGGTAACCACATGCACCTTTGCTTCTAGGCGCACACCGCTCATACCGATCGGCTCGCGGATGCCATCCTGATTATCGATGACGTACTCCTGCGGCAGAATATGCAGAATCTTCTGATCCGCCGGGATGTTCATTGCGCGCGCCGCATCGACCACGCGATCCACATCCTCCTGTGTCACTTCACCGCTCTTGGTCGCTACAACACCGTGGCTGTTATAGCCGCGGATATGACTGCCTGCGATACCGGTAAATACCGACTGTATGTCAACGCCAGCCATTAACTCAGCCTCTTCAACCGCCTGCCTGATGGATTCCACCGTGCTCTCGATATTAACAACAACGCCCTTTTTCAGACCTCGGGATGGATGTGTTCCAATACCGATCACATCAATCTTTCCATCTGGCAGTGCCTCGGCAACAACACAGGCGATTTTATTTGTGCCTATATCAAGCCCTACAAGTAGTTGATCATGTTTTGACATCAGATCACTCCTCCATATTTAGCTGGGCGGATATACCAACGCGTCTGCTGGCGCGCATCGACTTGCCAGCTCCGGTTCCGCCAACGTGGTTGTTTTAACAGTGTTGAGATTTGCACAAGTGATTCCCGCTCTTTACCAAATGGTAATTTCCATGATACGCCCTTGGAAAAGTGCACCTTCCAATAGTCACCTTCTGCCCGTACTTCACTCAGCCCTGTGATCATTTTCATATTCTGCTTGGCCAACATGCCAAGCAGTTGATATGAAGAAGAAAGAGTACTCTCAGGCACACGCAGTAGCGGCAGATCAGGTGCTTCAGTACGCTGCAATGCGCGATATACAGCACCCTTTCTATCAACCAGTTGAAGCCGGCCCTTCTCATCCTGCCAAAGTGCTATCGGCACCCGTGCTGTAGCCCGAATATGCAGTGCATTCGGCAGTACGCGCATAATCTGTACTTCGCCAAGGTCCGGCAGTGCCCCCATCCACTCTCTGCTAAGAAGTTCAGGACGAGTATGGATGAAGTCGCGGCTCTCCATCGCCTCAAGCTGTTCGGCAATCGCCTGTTTCAGGGAGGGATTCCCCTCTATCTTCCAGCTGGTTACACTCATCGCGCCATTTAGCCACCAGCCAGCATATAGGATAACGCCAGTTGTCGCTGTCAGAACAAATACCTTTCGAATACGTTTCACAAGAGTTGTCCGTTGGGCTTTCACCACTTGAGGGTCGGCCCGACGCTGGTTACCACGGCTCACGACTCACCCCCTAGCAACTCTCCACTCTCCAGGCTTGCAGCTGCCAAAATACGGAGGCACAACTCTTCAAAATCGATGCCGGCAGCAGCAGCTGACTTGGGCAAAAGGCTGGTTTCTGTCATGCCGGGCAGCGTGTTGACCTCCAGCACAACAGCTTCGCCACCACCATCCACAATCATATCCACGCGGGGAGCTCCCTTGCAGTGTAGTGCGGCAGCAGCCTCTTCGGCACACTGCATGCAGTAGCCTAATGTTTCGGCCGGCAGCCTGGCCGGGCAGAAGTATTCGGTCGCGCCACTACTGTATTTGGATGTATAGTCATAGATGCCCGACTTGGGTGAGACCTCAACCGGAGGGAGTGCTTTTCCATCCAATACAGAGACAGCAAGCTCCACGCCCTCTACCGGCATCTCAGCCATCCAGCTTACTGACCTATGAATATTCAGCTCCTCCCACTCATCTTTTGATGTAAGCAGGTGCAAACCGACAC
>CAZFCL010000099.1:0-4707 GCA_964517705.1 uncultured Zetaproteobacteria bacterium
GGTTATAGTCGGCAAGAATGGTGGAGATATCGGTTTCGGAGAGCTCGGTATAGACGGACATGCACGTAATTATAACTGCAATCGGAAGCGTGTCAGCCATTGGATGCGCTGATGATGCTCAAAAGACCTAACAATCATTGTGACCCCTGCATCCAATCGCTAGCGTTCACGGCTTCTATGGCACAGGTGAACAATGGATAAAATCATCATTCAGGGTGGTCATACACTCTCTGGAACAGTTGAAGCGAGCGGCGCGAAAAATGCGGCGCTACCACTCCTTGCTGCCTCTATTCTTGTTGATGGTGCTGTGACCTATCACCGCATTCCGCACCTCAAAGATATATCCACGATGATGACATTGCTGGCTTGGCAGGGTGCAGATGTTTCCTATGATGATAAGCACTGCCTGCATGTAGACACACGCCCGGCCAGCAGGCCTGAGGCACCGTATGAACTGGTGAAAACCATGCGCGCCTCATCATTGGTGCTTGGCCCACTCCTGGCTCGTTTTGGCAAAGCCAGGGTCAGCCTGCCCGGTGGTTGTGCTATTGGTGCCCGTCCTATCGATATGCACTTGAAAGGTCTTGAGGCGATGGGTGCTGTGATTGAAGTTGAGCAGGGTGATATTATTGCCCATGCTCCGAGCGGCCTTTCCGGTGCGCATATTGTATTCGATCAGGTGACTGTGACCGGCACTGAGAACCTGATGATGGCGGCTGTACTCGCAGAGGGTGAGACGGTTCTCGATAATGCGGCGAGAGAGCCGGAGATTGTTAATCTGGCAGAGTCTCTGCGTGGGCTTGGTGCGAAGGTCGAGGGTGAGGGCACAAACCGCATTGCGATCACTGGTATTGCACGTCTTGAAGGCGGTGAAATGACCACGATTGGGGATCGTATTGAAGCGGCAACCTACCTGGCCGCAGGCCTGATTACTGGCGGCGATGTCACTGTAACACAGGTCAACCCCTCCATGCTTGAGGCATTTCTGGCTCGGGTTCGTGAGGCGGGAGCGGTAGTTGAAACCGGAGAGGATTATGTTCGCTGTAGGTCAGAGGCTCGTTTGAAGGCGGTGGATATTCATACGCTGCCACACCCGGGCTTCCCTACTGATCTGCAGGCGCAGTTTTTGGCAATGATGACCTTGGCTGAGGGTACCAGCATGATTCGTGAGACAATCTTTGAGAATCGCTTCATGCATGTGCAGGAGCTTGCCCGTATGGGGGCAGATATTAAGCTGGATGGTAACAGTGCCGTGGTTTCCGGTTGCGAAACAATTTCGGGAGCACCGGTAATGGCAACAGATCTTCGCGCCTCTGCATCGCTTGTGTTGGCAGGGTTAGCAGCCGTTGGTGAAACGGTTGTGTCCCGTGTTTATCATATTGATCGCGGTTATGAGCGCATTGAAGAGAAACTGAGTAGGCTCGGTGCTCGAATTGAACGGCACAGCGCCAGTGAGACCTGGATACAGGGAGTAAGCGGAAATGGCTGACAAGCGACCACTGACGATCGCCCTCTCCAAGGGGCGGATTCTTGGGCAGACACTACCACTGCTTGAAGCAGCCGGCATACGCCTGGATGAAGACCCACAAAAGACACGCAAGCTGATGGTGGGCGGTAGTGCCAGTGGCACATCAGTGCGTTTTCTTATCATCCGTGCGGCGGATGTCTGCACCTATGTGGAGCAGGGCGCAGCCGATATTGGTGTGGCTGGTCGTGATTCACTGCTGGAGTATCGCCCGAATGTGTTTGAACCGCTTGACCTTGGCATCGGGCGGTGCCGACTCTGTGTATGCGGTCCGAAAGAGTTGATAGAGGCAGGCCCACCTGAGCGTGGCAGCCGCGTCCGTGTGGCAACCAAGTATGACCAGCTGGCGGGTGAGTACTATATGTCGCAAGGGGTACAGGCGGAGATCATTCACCTCTATGGCTCAATGGAGCTGGCGCCGTTGGTCGGCATGGCCGACCGCATTGTTGACCTGGTGGAGACTGGCAGCACCCTCAAAGCCAACGGCTTGATTGAGGAGCTAACACTCTTCGATATCTCCAGCCGCCTGATTGTAAATCCGGCAAGCTTTGCCACGCGCAAGTCACAGGTTCAGCCTATCATTGAGAAACTGCGCTCAGCCGTAGATAAACAGAGTGGAAGGTAAGGAGAGGATATGAGCAATATTCTTCGACTAAGTTCGCAACAGGAAGGCTTTGCCGAGAAGCTGGATGCGCTGTTGTCGCGCGAAGCTGATACTGGCGCTGATGTGCAGGAGCTTGTGGCTGGCATTCTTGCCGATGTAAAACGGCGTGGAAACGCAGCGCTGTGCGAATATACCGAGCGGTTTGACGGCTGGGCATGTACATCAGACTCTATTGAGATCAGTCGTGACCGCATGGAGAAAGCGTGGAACAGTGTTTCCGATATGGATCGTGATGCGCTACAGCTTTCTGTAGAGCGGATTCGCACCTATCACGAAAAGCAGATGCAGGGTGACTGGGAGTATACCGATGATGTTGGCATGACACTGGGCCAGCGTGTCACTCCACTGGATCGAGTTGGCCTCTATGTGCCGGGTGGTAAGGCAGCTTATCCATCCTCTGTGTTGATGAATGCTGTGCCTGCAGTTGTGGCGGGTGTCGAAGAGATTGTCATGGTGGTGCCAACACCGGGCGGTGAGCTCAATGAGCTGGTGCTGGCTGCGGCTTATGCCTCTGGCGTGCAGCGCGGCTTTGCCGTGGGTGGTGCTCAGGCAGTGGCGGCGCTGGCTTATGGTACCGAAACCATCCCCGCAGTTGATAAGATTGTTGGGCCGGGCAACAAATTTGTGGCTGCAGCCAAGCGACAGGTGTTTGGCACCTGTGGCATCGACATGATTGCGGGGCCATCCGAAATCGTGGTGGTTGCCGATGGCGGTGATCCAGCGTGGATTGCGGCAGACTTTCTTTCACAGGCAGAGCATGATGAAGCCGCACAGAGTATTCTTGTTTCTACTGATGAGGTGTTGCTAACTAAAGTAGCGAGTGCGATTGAGGTGCACCTGGAGGTTCTTCCGCGTGCCGATATTGCTCGCGCATCGGTAGAGACACACGGTGCGCTGATCCATGTTCAGGACTGGTCTGAGGCTGCCGATGTGGTGAATATTATTGCGCCTGAGCATCTGGAGTTGTCGCTGGAGAATCCAGATGAAATTCTGCCGATGGTTCGCCATGCCGGCGCAATTTTTATCGGTCATTTTGTTCCCGAGGCGCTGGGGGACTATATTGCCGGGCCAAACCACGTACTGCCGACCAATCGTACGGCACGCTTCTCAAGCCCGCTGGGTGTTTACGATTTTCAGAAGCGAAGCAGCATGATTCGTGCAACCCGCGCAGCAGTTGAGGCAATAGGTCCTGCGGCAGCGCACCTTGCACATCGCGAGGGGCTGCAAGCACATGCGTTAACCCTTGAGTTGCGCCTGAACGAGAAATCATGATTCGAAACGATATCAAAGCACTGTCGGCATACCATGTGCCTGATAGCAGTGGCATGATCAAACTCGATGCCATGGAGAATCCCTTTCCTATGCCAACCGAGCTACGACAGGAATGGGCGGCACTGCTGGCCGAAGTCGATGTGAATCGCTACCCCGATTCTGACATGCTTGAGTTGCGTGAAAAGATTGCCAGGCATGAGGGGCTTAGCGCCGATCAGGTGCTGCTTGGCAACGGCTCTGATGAGATTATTCAGATGATTTTAATGGCGGCGGTGCCGGGAGCATGCGTAGTGCCTGAGCCAACATTTGTCATGTATGATCTGATTTCACGTTGGTTGAGGCGACCTGTTGCCGCTGTACCGTTGCTTCCTGATTTTTCACTGGATGCTGATCAGTTTCTGCAGGTCTGTGCCCGCGAAAATGCCGAGGTTGCCTTTCTTGCTTGCCCGAACAACCCAACCGGGCGGATGATCAGAGAGGAGCGCATTACCAAGGTTGCCCGTAACTTCAAAGGTATGCTGGTGATCGATGAAGCTTATGCACCGTTTGCTAAGCTAACACATACCAATCTTATCTCTCCAAATGTATCAGTGCTGCGCACCTACTCCAAGCTGGGCTGGGCTGGGCTTCGTTTGGGCTATCTGCTTGGCGATGCAGGTGTGATTGCACAGATTAATAAAGTACGAATGCCCTACAATGTGAATGCACTGACACAGGCCTCGGCAAACTTTCTACTGGATCACTTTGATCTGTTTGAAGAGCAGGCTGCCGTGATATGTGATGAGCGGGAGCGTCTGTCTGCCAAACTGGCGCAGATTAACGGGGTTGAGGTGTTTCCCTCTCAGGCCAACTTCCTTCTGATTCGGGTGCCGGATGCACCTCTACTGTTTGAAGGGCTGTTATCTGAAGGTATTCTGGTCAAGAATATGCACGGCAGTAACAGGGCGTTGGCCAATTGCCTGCGTATTACAGTTGGTAGAAAGAGTGAGAATGATGCGGTCCTTGCCGCAGTGAGGGGGATAGTGGTATGAGCCGAGAAGCTTCGATTGAGCGCACCACCAAAGAGACTTCGATTCGATTAAATCTGAATCTGGATGGATCAGGGAGCGCCAAGTTAAACTCCTCCATTCCATTTCTTGATCATATGCTTGAGCAGATTGCACGCCACGGGTTGATTGATCTGGAAGTGGATGCATCTGGAGACCTTGAAATTGATGCGCACCACACAGTTGAGGATATCGGTATC
>CAZFCL010000100.1:0-4687 GCA_964517705.1 uncultured Zetaproteobacteria bacterium
TGTACTGTCTGGATTGCGCAGCAGAAGCCCCGAGCCACTTAACAATCCTCGCACTTCAAGGGAGCCTCTTTCACCCTGCCACTCGTAGAAGGCATATGCTGGCCCCGCACTGCTCAAAAGCAGCAGGGAAGCCACAAAAAACTTGAGGTATTTAGCCCCTGCTCTCATCGGACTCGATCTTGCCATCATGCAGCCTGATCATTCGCCTTGCCCTGTCCATGACATGCTGATCGTGCGTAGAAAACAGGAAGGTAATTCCCTGCTCATGATTTAGCTTCTGCATCAGGTCAAGCAGTGACTCGGCCGTATGCGAATCCACATTCGCTGTTGGTTCATCCGCCAGCACAATCGCCGGATTGGTGACAATGGCGCGCGCAATAGCCACACGCTGCTGCTGTCCGCCAGACATCTCATCAGGCCGACGGTGCTCAAGCCCTTCAAGACCCACAGCCGAAAGCGTTGCCATCACTCGATCCCGGCACTCTTCTTCACGAATACCCTGAAGATTGAGTACGAATTCGGCATTCTCATAAGCTGTCATCACAGGGATGAGGTTGTAGGCCTGAAATACAAACCCGATATGATCTCTACGCACCTCTGAAAGTGCCGTTTTATCCAGTGTGGCGAGATCAATACCGCCTACCAGTACACTTCCTGAAGTCGGCACATCAAGCCCGCCGATCAAATTCAGAATGCTCGTTTTTCCAGAGCCGGAGGGGCCACAAAGCACCGCGAAATCCCCACTCTCAATCGCCAGTGACACATCGTGAACAGCATGCACCTCCACCTTGCCCTGCTGGTAGCTCTTCATCACACGCTGCATCTGAACAATATGCTTCATCTCTACTCCATCTCTATATTGTTTTCAGGCTATCAACAGGCGGCACGCGCCCCGCCCGCCACGCCGGATAAAGCCCTGCCAACAGTGCCAGTGTGAAAAGAACACCAAGTATCGCAACTACACTCTCTTGAAATAGCCGCGCTTTAAATACCGGGTCAATCAGCACACCGCCGTAGCTCAAGGTGTCACCAAGTGCAGCGGAGAAATCGATGCCAATATGGTAAAGGTAGTAGTACCAAGGCGCGGTCATGATAATGCCAAGCAGCAACCCGACAATCGCCAACCAAAATGATTCTACCATCACCAACTTAAACAGCACCTTTGGCGACATGCCCACGGCCATCATCACACCAAACTCACGCGAGCGCTCCAGCACACTCATCAACATGGTGTTAAAGATACCGACTGCAATCAGCAATCCAACAAGTAGCTGGCTGATATAATTGCCCGCCTTATCAAAGGCGATTGCAGCAGCCAGATCAGGCTGTGACTTTTTCCATGTCAGCACGGCAGCCTGAGTGGCCTCAGGAAGCACAGCGATTCTATCACGCATCTCTTCTGCCCGGCGCTGATCACTGATTGTCACAGCGATCACCGTTGCCTCATCAGAACTGTAGCCCAGTGTCTTTCGCATAGTATCAATCGGCAACAGCGCCATCGCACCATCAACAGTTTCCTCACCTGTAGTGAAAACACCCATTACACGCGCAATATTACTAACAATCTCCCCATCCACATCGGTGGTGGTGTAGATAACCTTTTTACCAATCTTCACCTGTAGTTTTTTTGCAAGCCGGCTACCAATTATAATGCCCCTGCCGCCACTGGTAGAAAACAGACTTCCCTCAACCATTGAGCGTATCAGAAGATTATTTTCTGCTGTTTCAAATGCAGGATCAATGGCAATAAATGCACCTCCAACAC
Organism: uncultured Zetaproteobacteria bacterium; assembly: GCA_964517705.1. Taxonomy (GTDB): domain Bacteria; phylum Pseudomonadota; class Zetaproteobacteria; order Mariprofundales; family Mariprofundaceae; genus Mariprofundus. Next base: position 1,766 of record CAZFCL010000100.1, read on the forward strand.
TTTTGCGAGCACTGGCAAACATGGCCTGCCCCGTAATGCGAACTGTCGCATCTGAAACTCCCTCCATGGCAACAATACGACGATGCAGCTGCTGCACATCCGGGATTCTTTTATCCAGCGTAGGCTTCAAGTGGTAGTCAACAGGCTCGACTGTCACATGACCCATCCCCATACTGGCACCTGTATCCACCATATTGGTGTAGGTGTAGTCACCCGAGCCTGTAAACGTAACAGCTAACATCACACCAAAACCGATGGAGAAGGCAGTAATCAGCGTTCGCCGCTTTCTGCGCCAGATATTTCGCCATGCCAGCTGATTGAGTTTCATCTGAAGTAGATTGCCTTTACCGGCCTTAACATGGCTGCCTTCACTGCCGGGTAGATCACTGCAAGTGCCGCCATGAGAAAGAGAAACAGCACCGGGTAAAGCAGCGCCTCCACTTTAATGGCAGTGCGCCATATCGGATCAAATGCAATACCGCCGTAGGTGATGGCTGCCATAGATGAGAGGTCAATGCCGTATGTCTGGTAGTAGTCAGAAAGCCACCAACCCCCAAGCAGCCCAGCAGCCGATGCGAGTAGCGTAAGAATAAATGTTTCAGAGAAGACCAGTGCTACTAGCTGCCATGGTGAAACACCCAACGCCTTCATAATGCCAAACTCATGGATGCGTTCGAACACATTCATCAGCATCGCATTGAGCACCACCGTTGCCACAGCAACATAAAAAATCACCAGCATGATCATGATCTGGATATCAGCAGTGTCGATCATGCTCGCAATGACCGGCATCAGCTCTTTCCAGCTCTTCACCTCCAACCCATCAGCCAGCATCGCAATCTTTGCTGCCTCCACAGCTAGATCCGTTGCCCGATCAGGCCGCATCACCACAATCTCATGTGCACCATCAGGAATGATCAGCAGATCACGCAGTGTCTGCATCGGCATGAACATCCCCATTCGATCAATGCCATCTGAAACAGATTTCAGCACACCCCTTACCTGGAACAGGTCATTGGCCATATACCCATCTGCACTCTGGCCAACGAATACCAGCTCATCCCCCAACTCAACACCCAGTGTGCCTGCTAACTTTTTGCCCAGCACTACACCTCTGCCATCAGTGTCATCAAGCCATAAACCATGAGCCACATGCTTATGAAGCTCCGTTACCCTTTTCTCCTGCGCAATATCAACACCTCGAAGCTGCACACCACTGGATGCCATCTTTGCGGCAAGGAGGCCCTGCCCATAAATACGGCTGACTGCGCGATATCCCTGCTGCTGAAGTGCGTGCACCAACGCCTTTTCATCGCTGATACGAGTGTAAAGATCAGGGTCATCGCGATAACCATCTGCATGAATCTGAATATCCCCCATATTCATCGACACCACACTGCGCTCACTGCCCTGCAGCATCCCCTCCATCAGCGCGATAAAAAAGATCATCATCATGCATGCAAATGCCATGGCCAAAATTGTCACCAGGGAGCGCTGCCAGTTTCTGCGCACATTCCTTGATGCCAGCGTAAGGATTCTCATCAGCGCCGCCTAAGGCTCGAAATAGAGAACATGGCATCACTCACCGGAATATTCAGATCAAGCGTTTCGTAAACAAACTCGGTGTACTCATCCGGCCTATCCTCAGGCACCACGCGCAGCACTGAAGGCCGTTCACGCCCTCCCAGCATTTTCATATTGCCGAAGGTGAAAGTTCTTGCCAGTAACATATCTTCATCGTAGTAGCGCTCTTCCAGCGGCATATAACTATCCGCCATCACCCTCAGCATCAGCCTGCCCCACACCACAGGCGCATCCGGCTTGGGCGTGAGTGTAAACTCAATCACATTCACCCCATTACGCTCACCCTCAAAGCTGATCACTGCATCGTAGTCTTCCTCCAGGCGCGCCTCTTTTACAAGATCGTCATTGGTCAGGTGGCTCCCCATCCAGGAGCCCATCATCATTCCGCTGGTAAGGCGAATCGTACGATCTGTTTTGGGAAGGTAGGTGTAAATATGGTTGTCCGATTTCAGTGTGATTGTGCCTTTTTCACGTAGCGGCTCAAGCACCTTAAAAAGGGTTTTCTCTTTACCTTTAGACCAACCCTCCATGCGCATGCTGCGAGTATAATGCTCGGTCCTCACCTGCATGGAGACCACGGCAAAGGAGGATTCACCCCGCCAGAGATCATCAATTTTATTCAGGATGTAGCTGGTGCGCTCCCTGATATCCTGCGCAGTGCTAGCCTCTTGCCCAAGAGCAGTGTTTGGCAACATGGCCAGAAGAAGGAGCAAACAGAGAGAGAGCCTCATGCCTACAGTTTAGAAGATACGAAGAGCGTGTGGAAGCAGAGAGTGCGATATATGCTGTTATTTACCGAAGCTCAGAAAAGGGCTGAGCGTAACATAGAGGATAAACAGGCCCACAAGAAGAAGGGCTGTCACCAAAAATGGATGTTGACGAAACCTGCCAAGGTGCGTCTCCTGCTCACCCCTCTCCTTCTCATCTTCATGGCGGGCACGCATATCAGCACTGTGCTTCGCTTGATACGCATCAATCAGCGACTTTGCCAAATCAAGCTGCTCCGCATCGCGCAGCCAGATCGCCGGTGTCCCCACGCCCCAGCTGCTGCCACGGGTTTCGTAGAAGGAGATATCATGCTCAAGTAAAAGAGCACGCACCGCTTCTGCCTCCTCCTCAGGCACATGTGTGAGTTTGAATAGCCTTACAGAGATACTATTTCCCTCCTGCTTCTTAGCCTTGAACAACTCTATGTTGAATCCATATCAGAAGCGACCGCTAAAAAAACCTTGTCACACATGCCTAATTTTTGGCATGATTCATGCCCAGAAGAGGGATCTGCACCACCACCCCACACCACCACCCGAATGACCAGGAATCACCCCAACAGCACAGTCC
>CAZFCL010000101.1:0-4397 GCA_964517705.1 uncultured Zetaproteobacteria bacterium
GCGATAAATTTTTCGCTGCTCGATAAGCGGCTGGCCCAACTCTACGCCGCTCCTGATCTGTCGCCTGAAGCCACTCGTGTTGAGCTATTGACCATGCATGGCGCCAAAGGGTTGGAGTGGGATGTCGTAATTCTTCCAGGCCTTGGTCATGGCAGTAGCCGGAGTGATTCTCCACTGCTGCTCTTTAGCGATATTCCTGTGCAGGGAGGTGCGCAACCACTGGTTGCTGTGCGAGGTGCAGTGCGTAGTGACGACGCTGTTTATGATCTGGTGCGCAATGTAGAAAAAATTCGTGAAAACAACGAGTTATCACGCCTTCTTTATGTGGCATGCACGCGTGCAAAAAGCTCCCTTTATATGTTTGGCCACTTGAATGGTAAGCGGGAGGTGCCGGTTTCCGGCTCGCTACTCTCCCTGCTGATTTCAGGTGGTGATGATGACTGTTTTGGCACCAATGTGATCACGCTGGAGAAGGAGGGCGCGGAGCGGGCATGTCTGCGTCAACCTTTGCAGCGGATCAAATTCATTCCAGCAGTGAATACCGAATCAGAGCCTGAAGAGGAAGTTGAGAGTGAATACTTCTGGGCAGGTTCCGAGGCTGCTCCTGTTGGTAATGTTGTCCATGCAGCGCTGCAGAGGATTGGCGAAGTGGGAGTAGAGGGGTGGCAGGCGGAGCAGCACGAGGGGTTGTTGTTAAGTTTGCGTCGGAAGCTTATGGCTGAAGGACTGTCTGATACGCTGCTTGAACAGGCAGAAAAACGTACTGAGTTAGCTCTTGAGCGGGCTTTGGCGAGTGAGAGGGGCCGCTGGATTCTCTCTGGAGAACATACTGATACACATTGCGAGTGGGCGCTGAGCAGTGATCAGGAGGGTGTTGTATCACACCACATCATTGATCGTAGCTTTATCGATCACGAGGGCGTGCGCTGGATTATCGACTACAAAACAGCCAGCCATGAGGGTGGTGGTCGTGACAAGTTCCTTTCGGAGGAGGCAGAGCGTTATACGCCGCAGTTGGCGCGCTATGTTTCGGTCTTAAGAGAACTGGAACCCGATCGCGAGATTAGGGCTGCGCTCTACTTCCCAATGCTTGACACTTTTCAGGAAATTAAGCAGGCGTGATTTTATGTTGTGTCAGCGCTCTTCCTGCAAAATTTAAGCAGTCCTTTTACAAAAACAGGTGCCAGCAAGAACTCCATCAAATAGCTGTATAGCTTGAGTATGCGTCGGCCAATGTAGGCTGGGCGCAGGTGATAGGTGATGTAGTTGTAGCGATGAACCGCGCTCTTTGAGCGTTCTGCTTCTTCAGGCTCTACTTCAAGGCGCTTCTCTTCAACCTTACGGAACAGCATGTGAATATCCGGATGGTTATCATCTGTAAACTGCTCTTCCAGCTCAAATCCACATTTTCTTGCCAGCGCCTTCAATGTTGCGGGTGTAAAGTTGTAGATGTGTGCGTAGTGGAAAAGACGTTTATAGGTAGCAAACGGTGCTGCCAAATTTGGGCACTCTACATAAAAATAGCCACCTTCATTGATGAATGAGTGGATCTGATTCAGCGCCCGTGTTGGGCTACTGAAATGCTCGATGACGTGAATGAGCAGTACCAGGTCGTGTGATGGCTCGGCGGGAAGGTCGTAGAGGTTACGATTTTCCACTTGTGCTTTAAGCTGTTCGCGCGTGAAGGTGTTGAAATCCTTGTTGGGCTCAATACCAGTGGCACTGAAGCCCGATAGCTCAAATGCCTTGACCGTACAGCCAATGCCAGCTCCAACTTCAAACACCTTTGCCTCTTTATCTAGACGGGAGAAAACCTGCTTGAGAATGCGCTCGCCATTTTTCCAGGCGCGCATAATACGACGGGAGGAGGGGGCGCTTTCACCATGATAGTCGCGGCGATAGTGCTCAGCATAGTAGGATGCTACTTCCTCTTCATTCGGTACGGGCATATGTGAAACAAGGCCGCAGCCAGTACAAACACCGGTATGCAACTCTTTGCTCTTGCGGTCGCGGTTGCTGATCTCTTCAAATGCTGTGCCGCCGCAAAGGTCACACGGACTTACCTGATGAGTGTTCAAAACGAGCTCCTGAAACTGAGATTGGGCGCATCATAATCGATTTATGGCTAGGCAGACAGTTTCTTTGCCTGATTCTGCCTGCGGCGCTAGTCTGCGCAACCAATCCAGCCCATCGGGGATCGGATAACTTTACGGAGGTGGGAGATGCTACCACGCCCACATTGCGGTGATTTCAGTGTGATGCATATTGGGCAGACAGTTCGTCTGAATGGCTGGGTGCAGACCAATCGCGACCATGGCGGCGTGGTGTTTCTTGACGTGTGTGATCGTTCAGGCCTTGTGCAGGTGGTAGTGCACCCTGATACCCCCGAAATTCACAAGATTGCCCACGCTATGCGGCAGCAGGATGTGATCGAAGTGGTGGGAGAGGTGATCCCTCGCTCCGATGAGACTGTAAATGGCAAGATTCCAACAGGTGAGATTGAGGTAAAGGCCTCCGATATTGTGGTGCTAAATAGTGCTGAAACACCCCCTTTTCTTATTGAGGACGATTGCGATACATCAGAACAGATCAGGCTGGAATATCGCTATCTCGACCTGCGTCGGCCAAAGATGCAGCGTTTTATGGAGCTTCGCCACCGCGTGACACATGCCGCGCGCAACTATCTCGATGGCCAGAACTTCCTTGAAATTGAGACACCGATCCTGAATAAATCAACACCAGAGGGAGCACGAGATTATCTTGTTCCTTCAAGGGTTTACCCCGGTTCATTTTATGCACTACCTCAAAGCCCGCAGATATTTAAACAGCTGCTGATGGTGGCGGGAATGGATCGCTATTATCAGATCGCTCGCTGCTTCCGGGATGAGGATCTGCGTGCTGACCGTCAGCCTGAGTTTACCCAGGTTGATATGGAGCTCTCATTTGTCGATCAAGAAGATGTGATGAGTGTGGCTGAGGGGCTTCTGCGCGCCATGTTTGATGCTGGTGTCGGCATTCGTTTGCCGGAAGAGTTTCCTCGTATCACCTATCGTGATGCACTGGATAGATATGGTTTGGATCGTCCTGATACCCGCTTTGGGCTTGAGCATGTCGATGTTACTGAGCTGATGAAACGAGTGGAGTTCAAAGTGTTCCGTGAGCCAGCCGACAGTGGCGGGCTAATCAAGGTGATGCGTGTTCCGGGTGGTGGCGAGAAGCTGTCGCGCAAACAGATTGATGATTATACGAAATTTGTCTCCATTTATGGCGCGCGTGGTCTTGCCTGGATCAAGGTTAATGATCTGTCGAGCCTGCCGGGTGGCCTGCAGTCACCCATTGTGAAATTCCTTCCAGAAGATGTGTTGGCAGACCTTCTTGAGGCATGTGACGCGGAAAATGGGGATATCCTCTTCTTTGGAGCAGGCGATACCCAGATTGTGAACGATGCCCTTGGCCACCTGCGTGTGAAGCTGGGTCATGATCTCGATCTGATTGCCGAGAATGCCCACCGATTCGTTTGGGTGGTTGATTTCCCGATGTTCGCCTGGAATGAGGATGAGAGGCGCCCCGAGGCACTGCATCATCCATTTACTGCACCGCGGGAGGATGAACTTGAGAGGCTGGAGAGTGATCCGCTGAATATCTGTTCGCAGGCGTATGATCTGGTCTGGAATGGTACCGAAATTGGTGGTGGTTCGGTCCGTATTCATCAGCCTGAAGTTCAGTCGCGGGTCTTTAAGGTGCTTGGTATCTCTGATGAAGAGGCGGATGCGAAGTTTGGCTTCCTTGTGAAGGCGCTGAAATATGGTGCGCCTCCGCATGGTGGTCTCGCATTTGGCCTGGATCGCGTGCTGGCTCTGATGGCTGGAGTAGATTCGATTCGTGATGTGATCGCTTTTCCAAAAACACAGAAGGCGGCAGATCCGATGTCTGAAGCACCGGGTGAAGTTTCGGAAGAGCAGCTAAAAGAGCTGGGGTTGCGCAAGCGCCGTATGATCCAGGCTGATTGACATAGGGCTTAAAGAGGCGAATTATTCAAAGATGATGAGAGTTATCCTGCCTATCCTACTTATGCTGCTTGCCGCCTGTGCGATCAAGCCACCGGTGCAGGAGATGTCCAATGCTCGTGCGGCGATCAAAATGGCACAGGGGCTTCCGGGTAGCACAGAGAACTCCGAAAAAGTACTGAATGCCGCTGAAACAGCACTTGGAAAAGCATCTGAGGCTGTTGATCAGAAGCGCTACGACTATGCACGAAGCAAGGCACTTGAAGCAAGGCGTCACGCACAGAGGGCTGCACGGCTCAAGCAAGTCGGGTTTGTAGAAACTTCATCAGATTCATCAGAAGAGAGTCATTAAAGTTCTCATATTTAACGAGGTAGATTATGTCCTTTGAC
>CAZFCL010000101.1:4407-4618 GCA_964517705.1 uncultured Zetaproteobacteria bacterium
TAAATGTCCCCGACCATCCAGTGGTCACCTTCATCGAAGGCGATGGCACTGGTCGTGATATCTGGCGTGCCTCACAGCGCATTCTTGATGCGGCTGTTGAGAAGGCTTATGGCGGCTCTCGCAAGATTGCCTGGATGGAAGTATTTGCCGGTGAAAAGGCGTGGAATATGTATGGGCAGAGTGATGATGCATGGCTTCCACAGGAGACACT
>CAZFCL010000102.1:0-4594 GCA_964517705.1 uncultured Zetaproteobacteria bacterium
ATTTTTCACCTCCACATAGGGGAAGGTGTGTGCAGCACACTTATCACCAATAAGTAGAGAGTCACATTGGGTATAATTACGTGCATTTTCGGCATGTTTACCAATGCGCACCAACCCACGGTAAGACTGCTGACCGCGGCCAGCTGATATGCCCTTGGAAACAATGGTGCTCCTCGAGTTTTTGCCCAGATGAATCATCTTGGTGCCGGTATCGGCCTGCTGACACATCTTGGTCAATGCCACCGAATAGAACTCGCCAACCGAGTAGTCGCCGCGCAGCACGCAGCTCGGGTATTTCCAGGTGATGGCGCTGCCTGTCTCTACCTGCGTCCAGCTCACCTTAGAACGGGCGCCACGACAGTCAGCACGCTTGGTCACAAAGTTATAGATGCCGCCAACACCATTCTCATCGCCCGGGTACCAGTTCTGCACTGTCGAATATTTGATCTGTGCATCATCCAGCACGACCAACTCCACCACAGCTGCGTGCAGCTGATTCTCATCTCGCTGCGGTGCAGTACAACCCTCCAGGTAGGAGACATAAGCCCCTTCATCAGCAATGATCAAAGTACGCTCAAACTGGCCGGTGTTCATCGCATTGATGCGAAAATAGGTGGAGAGCTCCATCGGGCAGCGCACCCCTTTGGGAATGTACACGAACGAACCATCGGTGAAGACCGCTGAATTAAGTGCTGCGTAAAAATTATCACCAGCTGGAACAACCGTGCCAAGATATTGCTGCACCAGCTCCGGGTAATCGCGTACGGCCTCGGAGATCGGGCAAAAAATCACGCCCGCTTCCTTTAATTTTTCTTTGAAGGTCGTCGCCACCGATACTGAATCAAACACAGCATCAACTGCGACACCGGCCAGCATCTCCTGCTCACGCAGTGGGATACCCAGTTTCTCATAGGTCTCCAACAGTTTCGGATCAACTTCATCAAGGCTCTTCGGCCCATCCTGCTTAGATTTCGGTGCTGAGTAGTAGGAGATGGCCTGATAATCGATAGGCTGATAATTCACATGTGCCCAGTGTGGCTCTCGCATTGTTTGCCAGTGCTGAAATGCCTCCAAGCGCCAGTTGAGCAGCCACTCCGGCTCCTCTTTCATGGCAGAGATATGGCGAATCACACTCTCATTGAGCCCTGGTGGTAGAGTGTCTGCTTCAATATCGGTAACAAACCCTGCCTCATACTCGCGCGATGCAAACGCTTCGGGCTTCCTATCTTTTTTGGAATCGCTCATTACTGCACCTTGGTAAGCGCGATGCCGCGCTGCAGGCGAAAGACCGGCACAAAATCCTGCTCTGTCATGTCACTCAGTGATATGTCCTGCAGCGCCTGACCCACAGCCCGGTTAATACGCTTCCAGTTGCCACTGGTAGAACAGACATCGTGCTGATCACAAGAGCTGCTATCCAGATTGCATTCGGTCAGTGCAAGTGAGCCTTCAAACACCTGAATAATTTCGTTGATATTAATATCTGTGGGTGAGCGAGAAAGAGAGTACCCGCCCTTGGCACCGCGTGTAGAATCAAGCAGTCCTTCATGCAGCAGCATCTGCAGTATCTTGCTGACGGTTGGTGCGGGAATACGTGTGATCTCAGCAAGCCCACCGGCAGTGAAACGACCCTGCTCGGATGACGCCATATGTGTCATCAGCAAAATACCGTAGTCCGTCAACTTGGTCAGTCTTAGCATGGCTACCTCAAATAAAGGCGACCATTCTAGTCCGGTTTCTAAACTAGAGCAATATAGTACAAATTATGGGTATTCGACAAAGAGCTTCTAGTTGCTAACTCCAATGCCAAACTGAACGCGTAAGCCATATACCCACACACCACCAAATAGGTTTGTCGTAGAGGCCGCAGACAAGTTGTTGGCGTTGTGGTGATACTGAACATCAGGGCTAACAGCAAGCTCATCCGTGATCTGCCAACGGTAATAGAGCTCTGCCACTGTGGTATTCGCGCCGGTATTTGGAGCCAGTGATGCCTTATAATCACCGCGCAGTGCCGAGTAAGCTGCGCCTATACCAAAAGTATGTCCTGCGCTTACTTCATGTTCACCCGAAAGGGAGAAGAAGCCCCTCACGCCAGAAGTCATGTCGCTTTTGGCATTATTGAACCCAATGCGCGCCGACCAGGCAGCAGCTCCGATAGTGCCATCCAGATTCACATAGCCACCAATGGTACTTTGGTCATTTCCACTTCCGCTGAGGCGCGCAACTTCCATAGAGCTATGCCAGCCACCAATGGTCAAAAGGCCGCTGTTCATCACAGGCATGCGCACCTCAGCCAGGGAGAAGAGCCCTTTCTTCTCACCTGTCGGCGTGCGGCCAAACTGAAATAGCTGCGAGTAGTTGCCGCGTGGGTTGTCGCCCAAACCGTAGGCATTGGCTACCAAGGCGGTAAACTGGACGCCTTCATCCTCGCCAAATCCAAACACCAGCGCTGGCGTATAGTCAGGAAAAGCAATGGTTGGGTTGTTGATCAGCACGCCTGCCAGAAACTGCTCTCCTTCATCATTGGCGGTGCCAGTCGCATCAGTAAAGCCTGTTAGGTCCATCACGCCGGCATTAAGCGCCAATACGCCTACTTCGGTGCCAAAAGAGATCTCAGATAGCTGAACCCTTCCACGGCCTGCCGGGCTTGCGGCGGTTCCGGCATCCGCATTGGATCCTGCGATCAGGGTGGGAGCAGATGTGCTGGCTGAAGAGGCAGCTTCCCCGTACAGGTGCAAACTTCCAAAACCAAGATCAGCATCAATCACCAGGTCTGTGCTGGCGGCCAGCGGCTTATTGATATCACCATTTCGCTTGCTGATCTGCTGACCTACAACAGTTGTGCCGAACTCAACTGAAACGCTCTTTTCACCTGCTGCTGCAGGCCCGGAAAGCAAAGAAAAGAGCAGCCCAGATACAATCAGTTGTGAAATAAATAGCCGCATATTTAACCTCTTTAAATTTTTGGGGCCGAAATGTAGCGCGTCGTCTCCTTTTAACAACAGAATTTCGCCACTGGCGCAGCTATTGATACACATTGACCAAGGAGGAGAGCCCCCTAGAGTCGGCAACCCCATTCACGGAATAGGAGCGGCTAACGGTGAGCACCGAAACAGACATCAGTAAACTCTCATTTGAACAGGCGCTGGAGCAGATGACCCGCTTGGTTGAAAAGCTGGAGTCCGGCGAGCTGCCACTGGAAGAGAGTGTTGCTGCTTTTGAGCAGGGGGTAAAGCTCTCTCGCCGATGTGAAGCGCTACTTGATAAAGCCGATCAGCGGCTTCAGGTGCTGGGCAATAGCGACAACGACTAGGCACCTCATTAGCAACCATGAAAACCCCTGAGTTTCTCTCCTCTCATGCAGCGCATGTGGAAAACGCATTGAGCGCCATGCTTGATGCACGCGCCCCCGCAGTAGCTGACAAGCTTATGAATGCGATGCGCTACGGCTTGCTGGCTGGTGGAAAGCGAGTACGGCCAGGATTGCTCATCGAATGTTTTCATGCCTGCGGTGGTAAAGGTATTGAGAGCGCCATACCTGCTGCCATGGCGGTTGAATGCATCCACACCTATTCGCTGATCCACGATGACCTTCCCTGTATGGATAATGATGATCTGCGCCGTGGTAAGCCAACTTGCCATAAAGAGTTCGATGAGGCGACCGCTGTTCTGACAGCTGATGCACTACAGTCGCTTGCCTTTGAGCTGCTAGCAGCAACCCCTGAAATCTCCGCTGAAATGCGTTGCAAGCTGACTCGCACACTGGCAGTTGCGGCAGGCGGTCAAGGCATGGTAGGCGGCCAGATGCTCGATATTGAGGGCGAGGCCGGTGATGCCAACACCGATCTTCTTTCTGTGGAACGTATTCACCTGCACAAAACCGGCGCACTTCTACGCTGGTGCTGTGAGGCAGGCGCAGTTCTCGCCAATGCAAGTGATGAGCAGTTTGATGCTTGCTCGCGCTACGGTAAAGCAGTGGGCCTGCTGTTCCAGATCGCTGACGATATTCTTGATGCCACGGCAAGCTCCGGTACACTGGGGAAAAGCGTAGGAAAAGATGCGGCGCAAAACAAAGCAACTTATGTATCGATTCTGGGGCTGACGCGCGCCAGAGAGCTGGCTGGAGAAATGCATGAGATCGCTAGCAATGCATGTGCACCACTGGGCGCCAATGGTGCAGCCCTGAAGACCCTGAGCCACTATATTCTGAAGCGTAGCAACTGATGCGCAAACTTCTGAACAGAATCCACGGCACTGCCGACCTGAAAGCGCTTTCGCCTGCGCAGCTACCGCAGCTATCTGAAGAGATGCGCAGCTACCTCATCGAAACACTGGCGCCGATCGGCGGCCACCTCGGTGCCGGACTTGGCGTTGTGGAATTATCAATTGCACTGCACTACCTGTTTGACTCTCCGGGTGACAAAATTGTCTGGGATGTGGGGCATCAGGCATATCCGCATAAGATTCTCACCGGCCGCCTTAATCGTATGCCGACCATACGCCAGCGCGGTGGGCTGTGCGGTTTTACCAAGCGCTCAGAGTCAGAGCATGATGTGTTTGGTGCCGGCCATGCCTCTACCTCTATTTCAGC
>CAZFCL010000103.1:0-4518 GCA_964517705.1 uncultured Zetaproteobacteria bacterium
GAACCGCCTTAAGTTTACCGCCAGAGATGGTGATCGGCAGTAGGTTGCCATGATCGCCACCCTCAACTGTAGCCCCCATGCGGCGAACCGGATCGACCACCCGCCCCATGGGTCGTTTGCGCAGACTTGCATCACCTGTCATCGTCGATGCAAATGGTTGGCCCGCGAGCACCCCTGTCATCAACCGTACACAGGTTCCTGAATTGCCAGCATCCAGCATCACTTCGGGCTTTCTAAGCCCATGCAAGCCGACACCATGTACCCGCAGTGCACTCTTCTCGCTGTTGAGCCACTCGATCTCAACACCCATATCGACAAACATCTGTGCCGTAGCGATATTATCATCGCCCGGCAAAAAGCCGTGTATCTCAGTTATGCCATCCGCAAGCGATGCCAACATCACTGCTCGGTGCGACATCGACTTATCACCAGGAACGGTGATTTCGCCTCTCAGAGGGCCTTTGGCCGGCCCCGCAATTAGTGTGCCGCCAACTTCCATTACAGCCTCTCTCCATGCTTTTTCAGCCATGCGTCGCGTGCTTCTTTGGCGGCCGAAAACTCATCCATTAGCCTTTCGGCATCCCCATCCTTCAGCGCCTCCCGCAACCTGTTCAACTCTTTCTGGAAAGCGTCAATCTGGCTCACCAGCGCTTTGCTATTGCAAAGTGCAATATCACGCCACATCTCGGGGGATGAAGAGGCAATACGGGTAAAATCTCGAAAACCGCCAGCGGCAAACTGAAATGGATCATGCTCTGCACTACCCTGCTTGCGAACCGCATTCACCAGCGCAAAGGCCGCCACATGCGGCAGATGACTGACCGATGCAAGAAAGGCATCGTGCTCTGCGGCATCCATGCTTAGCACATGACTCCCGGTCTTCGCCCAAAGGTTACGGACTATTTCCAGCGCTTGTGGGTCGGAAATCTCATCAGGGGTAATTACACAAAGAGCCTTCTCAAATAGCTCAGGAAATGCGGCGGCGGAACCAGACTTCTCCGTTCCGGCAATGGGGTGTGCGGCAATGAAGCGTTCGGGGTTAGGTAAAAACTTCTTTGCAGCAGCAATTGCGCTCTGTTTGGTGCTTCCAGCGTCCGTCACAACCGCATGTACAGGCAGAGCATCCGCCATTGCAGCAAACACCGATTCAAAGGCACTCATCGGCACAGCCAGCAACACCACGTCTGCATCTCGAACTGCCTCACCGATATCATGTGTCCACGCATCGACAATGCCGAGCCTCTCCGCCAATTCAAGATTTTCACGGCCGCGCCCAACACCCGTCACGCGCCCGACTACACCACTCTTTTTCAGAGCAAGGCTTACCGATCCGCCAATTAAGCCGACACCAATCACTACCAAGTGGCCAATAGATGGCTTATTACTACCTGACACAACTACTCCTGAACTTCTGCAAGAATCTCGTTCAATGCCTGCAGAAGCGCACTATTCTCTTTTGCAGCCCCGACTGAAATACGAAGATAGTTCTCCATACTATACGGTGCCAGCGGGCGAGGGATAATGCCGCGATCTTCCAGCTTGCGCAAAACCTCACTACTACTGCTGTGACGCAGCAGTACAAAATTCCCGAAACTGCGCCCGCCAAGAACCCCCTTCTCTTCAAAGGCAGACTCTAACCGCTCACGCTCGGCATTGCTCTCTGCTACATGTGACATCACCCAATCACAGTCATCAAGTGCCGCTACTGCCACTACTTGCGCCAGAAGGCTAACATTGAATGGTTCACGAAAGCGGTTTGCCAGTGCAACAATCTCTGGAGCACCTATCGCATACCCAATGCGCATGCCGGCCAACCCATAAGCTTTGGAAAAGGTTCTGCTTATCAGTAGCCCTGGGTGTGAAAGAAGCCGGAGTGAATCTCCAAGCTGATCAGCAACAAACTCATAGTAGGCTTCATCGACAATCACAATCACATCACGCGGCAAGAGATCAAGGAAGCGTTGAATCGCACTATTACTATGCAGCGTGCCAGTTGGGTTGTTCGGATTGGCAATACACACCACCTTGGTTCGCTCATTCACCGCTGCTGCCATGGCATCGAGATCATGAGATAACCCATCCGCCTCAGGCACAGCCACTGGTACTGCCCCGGCAGCTTGAGCCGCCAATGCATAGACGATAAATGCACGGCTTGAAAAGAGCACCTCATCACCCGCCCCTGCAAAGGTACGGATAAGAAGTTCGAGCACCTCATTGGAGCCATTACCAAGTAAAATGCCATCCCGATTCACACCGTGAAATTCAGACAGTTTCTCTTTTAACAGGTTAGCATCGCCATCTGGGTAACGGTGCACATCGGATGCCGCCGAGCTGATTGCAGCCATGGCCTTAGGGGAAGGGCCATAAGGGTTCTCATTGGAGGCAAGCTTCACAGCATGAGACAATCCTTTCTCACGCAACAGTGTCTCTACCGGTTTGCCCGGTATGTAGGGGTACAGTCCCGATGTTTGCGACACAGCACGTGCCAGCCAATCAATCGCCATCTACCTCACCACACAGAGTATTTGAAAAGAGTACACCAACAACACGCCTGATTTTTCTAATGCACATATTCGCCGCAGGTTGAACCTACCTCTAGACACCTTCTCTCCCGCGATAAAACGCTAGAGAGGTCTGGAGGCAGGGTAGGAGCCCAGCACTTTAATAAAGCTGCCCGACTTGGCCTGAATCTCAGCAATCGCCTCTGCGACACTGGCATCATCACGATGCCCCTGCACATCTACAAAGAAGACATATTCCCACAGTTTCTTTTTCGACGGACGTGACTCAATACGGGTCAAACCGATGCCTCGATCAGCAAATGATGAGATAAGGCTATGCAATACACCCGGCTCATCCTTAATCGACATAACCAGAGAGGTTTTATCCTCGCCCGAAGCAGGAGAGTCATGCTGGCCGATTACAAAGAAGCGGGTGGTATTATCGTGGTGGTCTTCAATGTTGCGCTCCACCAACGGCAACCCTGCCTGATCGACAATCGAGTAAGGGCCAATCACAGCACACTTCCTCCAGTCTAGCGCACCACTTCCACTTGCCTTGGCATCCTCAATCAGCCGTGCACCACGCATGGTGGATGAGGACTCCATCAACTGGGCATGCGGCAGGTGTGATGATAGCCAGTCACGGCATTGGCCAAGCGGCTGCGGATGTGAAATCACCACCTCAACATCATCAAGGCTTTCGGCATAGGTGAAGAGGTGGTGGTGAATTGAGAGCTGCACTTCAGCACAGATATAGACGCTACGCTCCATATCAGCAAAGAGATCAAGTGTTGGGGTGATCGCCCCCTCAAATGCATTCTCGACAGGAACCACACCATAGGTGGCACGGCCAGCCTCTACTTCATCAAACACCATCTCCAGAGAACCGCACGGAAGATATTTGGGTGTTGCTCCGAATTGGCGTGTTGCGGCGGTATGGCTGAATGTCCCTTCTGGCCCCAGATAGGCGATGGTCATGGGGTGTTCAAGGGCAAGACAGGCGCCAATTATCTCACGATAAATACCATGAATTGCCTCGTCAGAAATCTTGGTTTCATGAGATGATTGCGCCGCATCAGCATTCCGCTCAAGAAGCCGGCGAATAATTGAAGCCTCGCGACTCGGCACATAGAAGGGTTCATTTCCTTTATTCTGCTTCGCTTCACCTACTTGCGCAGCCAGCTGCGCACGCTTGCGAATAAGATCGAGAACCTCGTCATCCACCGCATCAATGGCGATGCGCAATTCGTTCAGTTTTGTTTCCAAATCACCCATGCCAGCAATCTAACAGCGAGCTCTACTGCAATCCATGTGGAATTAAGCGCTACAGATATGCTTTGAGATAGCGCCCTGTGTGTGAAGCCTTGCAGGCGGCAACCTCTTCGGGCGTGCCGGCAACCACCACAGCGCCTCCTCTATCACCGCCTTCAGGCCCCATATCGACAATCCAGTCAGCGGTTTTGATCACATCGAGGTTATGCTCGATCACAATCACCGTATTACCGCGATCCACCAACGCGTGCAACACATCCAGCAGTTTGGCAACATCATGAAAGTGCAGCCCCGTGGTTGGCTCATCAAGAATATAGAGCGTGTCTCCGCTAGATCTGCGTGCCAGCTCTTTTGAAAGCTTGATGCGCTGCGCCTCACCACCCGAAAGCGTAGTCGCCGACTGGCCTAGCTGAATATAACCAAGGCCCACCTGCATCAGTGTGGTCAATCGATTCTTCAATGCTGGAATAGCAGCAAAAAACTCCAGTGCCGTATCCACCGTCATATGCAACACTTCATCAATCGTTTTACCTTTGTAGCGGATATCGAGCGTCTCGCGATTATAGCGCTTGCCCTGACATGTTTCACAGTGGACATAAACATCAGGGAGAAAGTGCATCTCCACCTTGATAATGCCATCGCCCTGACATGCCTCACAGCGCCCACCTTTTACGTTAAAAGAGAAACGCCCCGGCTTGTAGCCGCGCGCGCGTGACTCAGGAACCTGGGCAAAGAGTTCACGAAT
>CAZFCL010000104.1:0-4495 GCA_964517705.1 uncultured Zetaproteobacteria bacterium
GTGCTTGACTGCGGACAGTTGTAACGGGGTATCGCCTTTGTCGCGCATGTTAGCAATGATATTTGCCTTCTGCACCCTCTGGTGATTTTCCTGTGGGAGCAGCAGGTGAGTGAAGCCGAGATTGGCCACTTCCCGCGCTCTCGATTCCGGTTGTCCTACGGGGCGAACCTCACCGGTGAGGCCAACTTCGCCAAACAGTGCAACTTCAGCAGGTACGGCTTTCTCCTGAAAAGCCGATACCATCGCAAGCAGAACAGCAAGGTCTGCAGCAGGCTCGGCGATGCGTGCGCCACCAGCTATATTGATATATACATCATACTGCGAAAGCGGCAGGCCGATACGCCGCTCCAGTACCGCAGTGAGCATGGCAACACGGCCTGTATCAAGGCCGACAGCAGAGCGCTTTGGTGTGGAGTAAACGGTGGGTGCAACAAGTGCCTGCACCTCCACCAGCAGAGGACGAGTTCCCTCCATGCAGGCCAGTACCACTGATCCGGGGGTGTTAACGCTGCGCTCCGCCAAAAAGAGGCGAGAGGCATCACGAATACCAATCAGACCACGATCTGTCATTTCGAAAACACCAATCTCACCAGCAGGGCCAAAGCGATTTTTGATGGTTCTCAGAACCCTATGTGCATGACCTCGGTCTCCCTCAAAGTAGATGACGGCATCGACCATATGTTCGAGCACACGCGGGCCTGCCAGTGTCCCTTCTTTGGTGACATGACCAACAAGAATCAGGGCATGCCCCGTCTGCTTGGCATTTTGGATCAATGCAGCCGCACAGTCACGAACCTGAGAAACAGTGCCGGGCGCACTGGTCAGGCGGTTGCTGACAGTGGTCTGAATTGAATCGATAATAACAGTTCCCGGCTTCACCTCAGCGATGGTCGTCAGCATCGACTCCAGCTCACAAGCGGAAACCAGTAGCAGGTTGTCATGCATGGCTTCGATACGCTCACCGCGCAGGTGCACCTGTGTGGTGGACTCTTCGCCAGTTGCGTAGAGAACAGGTTTTTTGCTGTGGGCGGCAAGCTTTGCAGCCGCTTGTAGCAGAAGGGTTGATTTCCCTATACCTGGATCACCACCAATCAGAACAGCAGAGCCGGGGACAAAACCACCACCAAGAACCCGGTCCAGCTCTTCAATGTAAGATGAACAACGTGTACTTGATTCACGACTGATGCTGGTGATCGGTGAAGTAGCAAGCTTTTTCCCTTTGCTTCCAATGCGTTGACTGCTGGCCTCGATGACCTGCTCATTAATACTGTTCCAGTCACCACAGTCGGGGCACTGGCCGATCCATTTATTCTGCTCGGAACCGCATGACTGACAGACAAAAATCGATTTGGCCATGCCTGTTACCTCTCAGACCTGGAGGCTGTCATAAAGTGGCGGCTAGCAAGGATATATAGGCCCGCAAGGGTCAGATGTGGGTCAAAGTGGTTGATTTCAGGAAGGTCATTTTTAAGTAGTGAGATTAACCCTCCGGTTGCAACAACAGGGGCGCTTTCATAGCCCGCCTCACTCTGCAATCGTCTGATAATCCCGGCGTAACTCTCCACCGCTCCCCAGTAACTGCCTGCCTGCATGCTTCCTGCCGTATCTCGTGCAATCAGTTGCGTGCTTCGTTGGGTTGAGACTTCGGGAAGCCTGGCCGCTCGCTCACAGAGTGCTTTGAGAGAGACTTCGACACCCGGTAAAATCAGCCCGCCTGCATAGTGGCCCGAGGGAGAGACAATATCGAAGGTGGTAGCGGTTCCACAGTCGAGCACAATAACGGGAGAGCCAAACTTCTCTCTGGCGGCAATAGCATTGGCAATACGGTCTGCCCCTACTTCGCGAGGATTTCTGTAGTCCACCGCCACCCCGGTTTTCACTTCAGAAGAACCCACAAAAGAGGGGGTGATACTGTAGGTGCGTTCACATGCAATTGTGAATGGCATATCGAGGTGCGGCACAACACTTGCCACGAGGATACCGGCAATATCGGTGGTGCTTTGATCAGACTGTTTGAACATACCATGCAGTTGCCATGCGAGCTCATCAGGAGTCATCTGTCGTTCACTGGAAAGACGCCAGTGGGTGAGTAGTGAGGCGCCCTCATAGAGGCCAAATACCATCTGCGTATTGCCAATATCGGCAACAAGAAGTCGCTTCTTTAGCGGCGAAGAGTTTGTCATTTTATCTCCAAATCGCCTGCAATAATGCGTTGTGTACCACAGTTTGTCTCCAGTAGCAGGGCACCATCCTCACCGAGCGCAGTGGCGACTCCATCAATGTAGTCATGGCCATTATGTACACGCACCTGTTGCCCAGAGGCGGCATGCGCGCGCCACCAGGCGGCATGGATGGGTGCAAAGCCCTTTTCCAGATAGATATCATACCAGTAGTCCAGCGCTTCCAGTACCGATATTGCCACATCGGTGCGGGAGTGTTTTTTGCCGGAGATGGTATGAAGGTCGGCTACTTTCTGAGTGATATCTGTAGGCCAGCCATCATCAGGGGCAGAGAGGTTGATCCCAAATCCTAAGACTACAGCATGAACACGACCCGGCTCAGCCCGCATTTCGGTGAGGATGCCCGCCAGCTTGGCGTTACGATGCAGGATATCATTTGGCCACTTGATACTTAGATCCTGCGCAAAATTTCCAAGCCCATCATGCAGGGCAACAGAGGTGAGTAATGAGAGCTGTGGTACCTGCTCCGGCGGCAGCTTTGGCCGTAGCAGAACGCTGCATGCAAGAGAGTCGCTTACAGTATGCCAGTGCCGGCCCAGCCGCCCTTTGCCACTGCGCTGGCGGTGGGCGAATATTACCAACCCCTCTTCAGCCCCTTTGTCTGCCTCAATCATCGCATCGCGGTTGGTAGAGTCAGTTTCATCCAGAATAATAACTCTGTTACCGATACGCTTGCTACTACTGCGACCTGTCAGTATGCCACTGCTGAATATGTCTGATGTGAGTGTATAGCCCAAGCCCGGGTGGGCAGTAATATCCGCTCCATGCCTGCGTAGCTGCTCGATATGTTTCCAAACGCCAGTGCGTGAGAGCCCTAGTTCCTGTGCCAGCAGATCGCCTGAGACGGGCTTATGACTTGCATCCAGCCTGGCCAGTATTTTTTCACGGATAGTATTCATAATTGATTGCCGGTTATACGCATGGAGAGGTCAAGCGAAGGCGCTGAGTGGGTAATGGCGCCGATGGCAATGCGATCAATACCTGTTTCGGCATAATCACGAGCATTGTCCAGAGTGATGTTTCCCGATGCCTCAAGGGTGATCGCTGCAGGTACAATATCTCGGGCGATGGCAACACTCTCCAGTGCCATGTTGTCGAGAAGGATGATGTCGGGACTGGCTTCTACGGCCTCATGTACCTCTGCTATGGTTTCGCACTCCACTTCTATCCACACCTTTTTGCTCTGGGATCTGCAGGCAGCAACCGCAGCAGTGATTGAGCCACACGCCTCAATATGGTTTTCTTTAATCAGCATGCCGCTTTCAAGATCCATGCGGTGGTTGATACCTCCGCCATGAGATACAGCCTGTTTTTCCAGTGCACGTAGCCCCGGCGTGGTCTTGCGTGTATCGACGACAGTGCAACCTGTTCCTGCAATTTTATCAACAAAGCTGTGGGTGGCAGTGGCAATGCCGGATAGGTGTTGTAAAAAGTTGAGAGCTGTACGCTCGGCTGCCAGCAGGGCGCGCAGATTGCCAGAGAGTTCACATACCACATCCCCAGCCTTCACCTCTTCTCTGTTTTGAAAAAACCAAGTGCGTTTGATGGATGGATTAACGCTGGAAAATACGGCATCTGCAAGGACAACACCAGAGAGAGTGCCCGGTGACTTGGCTTTGATGCACGCACCACCAACCGCATTTTCGGCAACTGTCGCGATACCTGTCAGGTCGTTAAAGGCAGCATCCTCGGCAAGGGCGGCCCGGATAAGCTGGCTATGCTTCGTCTCCATTGCATGAACTCTATGAACCTCTGTTTAAATGTCACTTTGTTCGGCAGCAGGGATATTGGATGGTGTGTCACTGGTGAGTATTTGTGTAACATTGCGGCCATGGAAAGTGACGAACTAAGCGCTATCGCAGGGGTGGCTGAAGAGCTTAAGAGAGCCACTGTTCTGGTGGTTGATGATACGCCTGAAAATATTGATGTTCTGCGTGGTATTCTAAGGTCGGAGTATCAGGTTAAGATTGCCATCAATGGCGAGCAGGCGCTGAGGCTCTGCTCTTCGAACGCTCCACCTGACCTTATCCTGCTTGATGTCATGATGCCTGGCTTAAGTGGTTACGAGGTTTGTGAGCAGCTGAAGGAAAATCCACGGACAAAGGATATCCCCGTTATTTTTGTGACGGCGATGGATGAAGTTCATGATGAGGTTCGTGGTTTTGGAGCGGGGGCTGTCGACTACATCAATAAGCCAGTTACACCAGAGATTGTACGGGCGCGGGTAAATACACATTTGAAGCTGCGCTCTGCAT
>CAZFCL010000105.1:0-4489 GCA_964517705.1 uncultured Zetaproteobacteria bacterium
CAGCGACTACTCCGCCTGCTACACCCCAAGCAGAAAACGACTGTCATGCGACCCCGCCGAGGTGCACGTAAACAGTGGCTGGAGCAGGTGCTGCAGTCAGGGCAGAAACTTCTCGCCAGCCGCAGAGGTGAAGATCAGCAGCCGGCATTTCGGGCCCTGGCGGAACTTCTGAAGCTGGACACACTTCCCGAACGCATCGCTGCAGTAGATAACGCTCATTTGGGTGGCAAACAGATGGTGGCGGCCATCACCTTCGCCGGCTGGAAGGGGGCGGAAAAGAAGTGCTACCGGCGTTACAAGCTGGATGGGGTTTCCAGTGAGATTGGAGAGGGTGATGATTATGCGGCTATGGAGGCTGTTCTCTCCCGCTTCTTTCGCGCCATTCGTGAAGGTGCTCTCCCCTGCCCCGACCTGATGCTGATCGATGGTGGCCGTGGGCAGCTTGGTGTTGCTCTGACATGTGCAGGTGATGCGGGGCTACATCATTTAAAGCTTCTTGCCGTTGCTAAAGGTGCGGGCCGGAAGGTTGGTGAGGAAACTCTCTGGCCGGGCTGGCTCGATAGTGGAGAGAGCGGCATCGGCAGCCCTATGAAGCCAGGGCGCCACTCACCGGCGCTTCTGTTGATTGCTCGTATACGTGACGAGGCACATCGCTTTGCAGGTGCTTATATGCGTAAACGCAAAAGAAAGAGCATGATGAGTTCGGTGCTCAGTGATATTCATGGTGTTGGAGCTGCCAAACGCATCGCTCTGCTCAAGCATTTTGGTGGCATCAATGGTGTAAAAAAAGCGAGCCGGAAGCAGCTGGTCCATGTTCCAGGTATTTCAGAAACACTGGCTGAGCGGATCTTTACCTCACTGCATCGATAATACGGCAGCGGAGTAGAAACTACCCGCCAGTCTGAATGCGTTCCAAATTCCTGCGCATAGCGGCCATAAAGTCCTCGGCCTCTTCCTGCGAAGCTTCCGAATCATGGTCACGATCTACCCAGCGCATCACCGACTGCTCCGGCTCATGCAGAAATGGTGATGGAGCACCCTTCTCTTTCTGGCCAAAGCGCTGTCGTACTCGCGAATAGCTCAGTGTCAGGTGGAAACGCGCGCGCGTCATGGCCACATACATCAACCGCCGCTCCTCCTCCATGCGATTCTCCTCCAGTGCTGAGGCATGAGGAAAAATACCATCCTCCATTCCAATCACGTAAACATGGTCAAACTCAAGGCCTTTGGAGGCATGCGCTGTCATCAGCCGCACCTGACCGGTCGGATCATCATCACTCTTATCCGCCATCAGAAAAATCTGCTGTAGAAAATCTGCAAGATCTCCACCCTGTTCCGCATGCGTCATCCACCAGCGGCGGAGCTCCATAAGGTTTGCCATGCGCATCTCTGCCTGCTGCTCATCATCTGCCTCGCCACGAATTGCTGCCTCAAGGTGTGTCATATCAAGTGTGGCATCAAAAGCCTCATCTGCCTCGCCATGTTTGAATTGAAACTCCAGTGCCACAATCAGCTCACCAAACTCACGTAGGCTGTGCGCCCGCTTATGCTCCAGCTCCTCATGCAGACAGGCCTCCAACAGAGAGCAGCTATGTGCCATGGCAAACTGACCCAATTCACCCAGCGCTTTATCGCCAATGCCGCGTCGCGGCCTGGCGATAGCGCGCATAAATGCAAGGTCATCATCAAAGTTGGCAATCAGGCGAAGGTAAGAGAGAAAATCCTGAATCTCAGCACGATCAAAGAAGGAGAGGCCACCACTGACATGGTAGGGGATCTTCTCTCGCCGCATCGCCATCTCAATCTCTCTGGCCTGATAGGAGGCGCGATAGAGCACACAGAAGTGATCCCACTTAGCATCACCCGTGGTCATCCGCCTGACTTTGATATCACTTGCAACCCGCTCTGCCTCCTCCTCCGGGTTAGAAGACTCCCAAACAGAGATCGGTTTTCCTTTGCCAAGATTGGAGCGCAATGTTTTGCCAAGTCGCTCAGAGTTTTTTGCAATCAATGAGTTCGAGGCATCAAGAATTGAGCCGGTAGAGCGGTAGTTCTCCTCAAGTCGGATTACAGTAATGGCGGGGTAGTCACGCTCCAGTTGGAAAAGGTTCTTCACCTCTGCCCCACGCCAACCATAGATCGACTGATCATCATCCCCTACCACGGTCAGGTTACCATCATCTGGCACCAGAAGGCGCACCCATTCATACTGAATACGGGATGAATCCTGATACTCATCCACCAGAAAATGTCGGGCTCGCGATCTCCAGAGCGCACGCACATCACTATTTTCAGAAAGAAGTCGAATAGGAAGCACGATCAGATCATCAAAATCGACCGCATTCATACGCTCCAGCAGTTGATCATAGCGTTCACGAATGGCGGAGAGCTGGTTATCACCTTCTTCAATCAGGCCACTCTTCAGCTGCGATATACGCGAGATGAGCCGGTCTACCTGATCGGCATCGGCCGGCAGTTTCATATCCGACAGTACTGATTTAAGTGCTGATTTTTGCTCGCTTCCGGCAAATACTGAGACATTGGCTCGGCGATGAATCAAATCGGCGTGCTCTCGCACGATGGCCAAACCCAGTGCGTGAAAGGTGCATATACGAAGCTTCTGTGCTTTTTCGCCGAGTCTTTCGGCAAGCCGCTCACGCATCTCTTTCGCTGCCTTGTTGGTAAAGGTCACAGCGGTAATAGCATCTTCTGGCACATCACGCTCAACAAGTGCTGCGATGCGCTCGGTAATCACGCGCGTCTTCCCGGAGCCTGCACCAGCCAAAACCAGCAGTGGGCCTCCACGGTGGTGAACGGCACGATACTGTTCCTCATTGAGCTGGTTGCTGGACATGGAGGCGCAGCATAGGGGGTCACCCCCCGTTGGCAACATCCATTTCGCAAGTGCAAGATGCAAGCCAGCATATTAACCTTCCGCCCGCTTGAGAGGGAAGGTCTTTGAAGAACAATTTTCCACACCATATTTTTCGCGAGTATGATATCCGGGGTATCGCCGGAGGCGAGATTGATACCTCCTTCGCCTACACACTCGGCTTGGCTTTTGCGAGTATGCTTGATGGAAGTAGAGAGCGCCCAGTCATTGTTGGGCGGGATGTTCGCCTCTCTGGCCCAGAGCTGCAAAATGAACTCATGCGTGGGCTGAATGACGCTGGGTATGATGTTCTCGATATTGGCATCGTGCCCACACCGCTTGCCTATTTCGCTGTTCACCAGCTGGATGTAGCGGGCAGCATACAGGTCACAGCCAGTCACAATCCGGCCGAGTACAATGGCTTTAAGATGATGGTGGAGAAATCAAGCCTGCACGGTGAAGATATCCAGAAGCTGAAAAGAGCGATGCTGCAATCCCCTGTTTCCGCTAAAGAAAAAGGTGTAGTAAGTAACCACTCAATTTCAGGGAGCTATATTGACTTTGTGACCAGTGATTGCCCACTCAAGCGCCCTCTCAAAGTGGTGATTGATGCCGGGAATGGCCCCTCCGGAGTGATTGCCGCACCGCTCTATCGACGGCTTGGGTGTGAGGTGATCGAGCTTTACTGTGAACCAGATGGAAACTTTCCCAACCACCATCCAGATCCAACCATTGAGAAAAATCTGCATGACCTTGCCGAAACTGTACGGCATGAAAGTGCCGACCTCGGCATTGCATTTGATGGCGATGGCGACCGTATCGGCATTGTGGATGCGCATGGTGATACTGTATGGCCCGATATGCTTCTGTTACTGCTCTCCCGCCACCTGCTGAAATCACACCCGGGGGCTGTGATCATCTCAGAGGTGAAAAGTTCACAGCACATGTACGATGGCATCGTGAAGGCAGGTGGGAAGCCGATCATGTGGCGCACAGGGCACTCACCCATCAAGACAAAGATGAAGGAGACCGGTGCCCTCCTGGCTGGCGAGATGAGTGGACACATCTTCTTTGCAGATCGCTTTTTCGGCTTCGATGATGCCGCCTATGCTGGCGCACGCGTGATGCAGATGCTTGCCGGCAGCAGCGCCGGATTTGCTGAGCTTCTGACTGGTATTCCTGAATCGGTATCAACTCCGGAGATTCGCATACCGTGCAGTGATGAGACAAAGTTCATAGTGGTCGAAAGTGCAATCGCACACTTCGGCTCTAAAGGCTACGATATTGTCGATATTGATGGGATGCGCATCCAGTTTGATGATGGTTGGGGACTGCTGCGTGCATCCAATACCCAGCCAGCGCTGGTGATGCGTTTCGAGGCACCCACGGAAGTTAGGCTACAGGAGATGCGCGATCTGATTGAAGAGTGGCTAAGAGACAGCGCTCACAATACCGCCGCCCAATAGCTCATCACCAGAATAAAAAGCTGCTACCTGACCCGGCGCAGTTGGTTTTTGAGGCTCCATGAATCGCACAGACAATATCTCCTTGCCACTTAGCTCACACGCTGCTGGCTGCATCTGATAACGTACTTTGGCTGTGATCTTTTCACCCACC
>CAZFCL010000106.1:0-4488 GCA_964517705.1 uncultured Zetaproteobacteria bacterium
CAGACCCTTGTCATCAAACCGACCCTTTTCAGCGAACTTAATCTTCCCGACCCTCTCATGAAAGCCATTGAAGAACTTGGCTTCAAAGAGATGACCGATGTTCAGCAAACTGCGCTTCCGATTACGATGCAGGGCAAAGATGTGGCAGGGCAAGGGCGAACCGGCACTGGAAAAACCGCCACTTTCCTGATCACTGCGATCAACAGGCTTTTAACCCAGCCAGCCAAAAAGGGGCGCGCAAACCACCCGCGCGCGCTGATTATCGCACCGACTCGTGAGTTGGTGGTACAGATATCTGAAGATGCGGCCAAACTGGCAAAGTTCTCCGAGCTAAAAATACATACTGTTTATGGTGGTGTTGACTACGAAAAGCAGCGTGTTGGGTTCGACAAAGGTGTAGATATTCTGATCGGCACTCCAGGCCGCCTGATCGACTACCTGAAAAAGAGGGTCTATTCGCTCTCTAAAACTGAAATGCTCATCATTGATGAAGCGGACCGTATGTTTGACCTCGGCTTTATCAAAGACCTGCGCTTCATGCTGCGGCGTTTGCCTAAGTATGATGAGCGTCAGTCACTGATGTTCTCTGCCACACTCTCCCATCGCGTGTTGGAGCTGGCTTATGAGCATATGAATGAACCTGAAAAGCTTCGTGCTGAAGAGGGTGATGTGACTGCCTCAGGCATTGTTGAATCGATGTACCACACCAGTATGGACGATAAATTTCCACTGCTGGTCCATCTGCTTCGCGAATCCGATGTGAAGCGCGGCATGATTTTTATTAACGAAAAGCGCACCGGAGAAAAAGTAGCCCGTAATCTAGCCCGCTATGGCTTTTCCGTAGGGATTCTTTCTGGCGATGTTCGCCAGCAGAAGCGCACGCGTATTCTGGACGACTTCACAAATGGGAAAATACATCTGCTTGTTGCCACCGATGTGGCCAGCCGCGGCCTGCATATTGATGGCGTAACGCATGTTTTCAATTACGATCTGCCTGAAGATGCAGAAAACTATGTTCACCGCATTGGCCGCACCGCCCGCGCGGGCGCTACCGGTTTCGCCATCTCTTTTTCATGTGAGCGCTTCTGCTTCGGACTGCCCGACATTGAGACTTATATCAGCCGCCAGATTCCTCTAAACAGTATTGAGAACACCATG
Organism: uncultured Zetaproteobacteria bacterium; assembly: GCA_964517705.1. Classification (GTDB taxonomy): domain Bacteria; phylum Pseudomonadota; class Zetaproteobacteria; order Mariprofundales; family Mariprofundaceae; genus Mariprofundus. Next base: position 1,159 of record CAZFCL010000106.1, read on the forward strand.
CTACAGGTCGGCGACCCAACCAGCCCTGGTGCAACTGCTGAGGGGTTGAAAAAAGAGGATAGGGCTGAGCAGCACGACCGTGCAAAATCGGGAAAGCCCGGTGGAAACCGAAATCGCAACAGAGGTAAGCGCCACAGTAACAAACGGTAATCGCCAAACAGCGTTACCCTCTAACGCTTTATCGTTGCCCCACACTTGGCACAACTTTCGACCGCAATCAGAATTTTCTTATTAGCCAACATCCTTCCGCATGAATCACAGAAGTAGAAACCCTTCAGGTTGCTATAAACAATTACAAACAGTGCCAGCAGCAGCACCGCATAACCTTTAGGTGGAAATCCTAGAAGATAGGCAGCCAGAAGCAGTGTGGCAGCCAGCGTATAAATGATAAGTGGCCAGAGCTTTTTCTTCAGCGCAATATCAATATTCAGTGCAAATACAGCGAGCCGGGCCGTGACAAACAGAACCCAAAAGAAAGCACCAAAGAAGATAATATCGCCTGTACTCACAGCTTCTCACCCCGACCTAACGAATCCACACACACTAGAAAACTGCCAGGCTTTGGCAACTTATAACACGTGCCTCTCTGCTCACACCGCTTCTTAAGAGGGTCGCTGCGTGATAGTATTTTCTGCTCGAGAAATCGGCGTTTGTGGGGAGAAACATGATAAAATATGCCAGTAGTTTTCAGAAGATTTCACCCGCACAAAGGAGCGGTTGGCAACCACTGTTGCGTCGCGGCTTCCAGCTTGGCTGGGTTGCCGAAGAGGGGCGGCCAAAAATACCCACTACCTCTGAAGTGGTTACCCGCTGGAGAAATGATCAGGCCACTATGTTGCCGGGTATAATTGATGTAACCATGTGGCAAAGTGAGATAACTGCAGCAGAGCGATTGATGGCGGCGTCACTAGAGGCGGATGAACTCTCACCCCTTCTGGAAGCCCAGCCTTATAAAGATCACCTCAGCAAAACATTCTATCTTGTTGCATCTTCACTTGAAGAGCACGATGAGCAGGGCATCGAAAAGGTCTATTTCGATGCTGAGTCTGATGGTGAAGTTGTGGCGGAAAATCTCTGGTGTAAAGCATCATGGCTCTCATTTATTGAAGAGGATGCCTCTCTCAGGTTTCGTTTCTCATTCGGCATGGAGTGCCTGGAAGATGTAGCAGCAGATCCTGAACGCCAGCTCTGGGCAGGGAAGCTTTGTGATACGATCTTTCCAGAATCAAAAGCAATAAGCGAAAATGGCCAGCTACTTTCCACCTTGAAAGAAGTAGTTGGTGAAACCCCGGCATTTGTAGAGCGTATTGTTTACTTTAATGCCCCCAATGGCGGTGCTCAGATGCACCATGACGTGGAGCGAGGCCATGATGGGGTTGTGTTTGCTCAGCTATCCGGAAGTACCTTCTGGCTGGCGCTCTCCAAACCAGAACTGATGGATGCACTGATTGACTTTGCAGACAACTTCGGTGCAGAGGTTGAACAGTTACTGCCCGAGAAAAATGATCGAGAGAAGCTGGCTGCTCTGCTACATAATCGCGCAGCACTTGCCGACTATATGGATGAATTCGATCACGAACTGGTCGAGTCAGTTATGGATCGTTCAGCCCTGTTTACTGAATATTTAGTTAACAGGGGCTATGCTTATATTCTCCACGCTGGTGATGTGCTACTACTGCCACAGCGTGATCTTGATAACTGTGTCTGGCACTCAGTGACCTGCCTCGGTAATGAGCCGGGCGAAGCTCTCTCATTTGCAGTTCGTGCCAAATAACCACACGGCTCATATCATTAATTAGTACGGCACAATAGCGCCATCATAGGCAACAAACTGCCCCGGATCATAATCACGCGCAGCTGCAATCACACGGCTCATGCCGTCAACTGAAGTGTCAACATCAATCAACCCGTAGTTGCCGGTCATGTCGGTTGCAACCCAACCTGGATGCAGGGTGATGACATGCACACCATACGGAGCAAGATCAACAGCCATAGATTTCGATACGATCACCAGACCAGCCTTGGCCGCACGGTAAGCGTAGGTGCCACCGCTGGAGTTATCCTCTGATGAGCCCATTTTCGAACTGAGGTTGGCAATCACACCCTTGGCGGCGATCACCTGATCAAACAATCTCTGCACAACCCTGACAGGGCCGATGCAATCGATATTAAACACCTCAGCCAGCACCGTGCCGGTCACTTTTTGCAGCGATTGCCCATCCTTGCCTGGCCCATAGATGCCGGCATTGTTAATTAAAAGGTCAATTCTTTCCGGAAACTCGCATTGGGGATCAGAGTCACTGCCTACATCCCACCGCACCAAGTGCAATTGACCACTGCCATCAATGTCGGCAAGAGCCCCCTGATCCGATCGATAACAGCCCCAAACACTGGCGCCCTGCTTAAGATAGTGGTGCACAAAGCCAAAGCCTAAGCCTCTATTTGCGCCGGTAATCACTACATTCATGGCCGCCCCCATTGGATTCTATCTACCCACTCCTGCTACCATAGGGCGCATGGCCATATCTGTGAACTCCCAAACGCCTAGGCAAAATATGCGGGCACTGCTAAAGGGCAGCCTGACTGATCGCATCTTGCTACTTGTTACACTGATAGCCACGGCTTCTGCATGGTTTATCATTCAGGCTGCTATCGCATCTGGCCCTGCGGTAGCGGAGGTTTACTATGGCAAAACGCTGCTGGCAACTTACCCTCTTCCGAAACATGGGGAGAAGCCAATCCAGCTCCAAGTTGAAGGGGAGTTGGGGGCTTCGGAAGTTATACTTGATGAACAAGGCGTACGAATTGCCACTTCACCATGCGACACAAAGCGCTGTGTCTACTCAGGCGCACACCGCCATGCCGGTGATGTAGTTGCCTGTATTCCCAACCGCATTCTGATTTCGATACGCGGCAGTACAAACCACCGCTTTGATGCCATTGTCGAGTAACGTGACAGCCCGCCTAGTGCGCCCACCCCTGATAGAGCTGAAGAACCGCTCCAAGTGGCTGGCTCTGTTATTGTTAGCAGTTGGGCTACATGTTTTTGAAGCCGCTTTACCCAGCCTTGGGCCTTGGTTTAAACCGGGGCTAGCCAACCTGGTAACACTTCTGGCGCTGCTCTGGCTAGGTCCAAAAGCCGCTTTTCTTCTCTCTATTGGACGCGTGATCATTGGCAGCTTCTTTATCGGTACGCTTTTTACACCAACATTTATCATAAGCATGGCAGGAGGCATCGCCGCAGCGTGTGTTATGATCGCTGCATGGAAATCGGTACCGGGCATCACACTGGTTGGGGTCAGTCTTCTAGGCGCGGTGGCACACATGGCG
>CAZFCL010000107.1:0-4439 GCA_964517705.1 uncultured Zetaproteobacteria bacterium
TGAAGATATTTTGCAGGGATTGTCCATTCATACAGTGTCAAATATGGATAAAGTTCTTGAATATGCCTTGACGCGACTTCCTGAAGGCATGAGTATTGCGGGGAATTTTGTACCGGCCAGTGTCGGTGATATCTATCTCGATGAAAGCGCAAGTGTGGCACATTGAAGTAGAATTAAAATCATGTAAAAAATAAGTTGACAAGATATGGGCCACACCACTTATAGTTGCAGCTCATTGAACACATCGGGAGGAATTGAATGAATAAAGCAGATTTGGTAAATCATGTAGCAGAATCAGCAGACATTAGTAAGGCAGCAGCAGCAAGCGCAGTTGAGGCTGTTCTGGGCGGCGTTAGCGGCGCTCTGGCTGGCGGTAACTCTGTAAGCCTCGTAGGTTTCGGAACATTTTCAGTCGCGGATCGTGCAGCACGTACAGCACGCAACCCACGCACAGGTGAAACTATCAACGTTCCTGCATCCAAGGCGCCTAAGTTTAAGGCTGGCAAGGCTCTTAAAGACGCTGTAAAATAACAGAGACAATCTGTTTCCGTTTTTAGACAAGGGCTTTTAAAGCCCTTGTTTTTCTTCACGGGCGCTTAGCTCAGCTGGGAGAGCAACGGCCTTACAAGCCGTAGGTCGCAGGTTCGAGCCCTGCAGCGCCCACCATATCAAGGCTCTGCTTTTTATGCAGAGCCTTTTTAAGATCAACTTCAGGGTTGATTTTAAGGGGGTAACTTATTAATTTGCGCCCCCACTGCTGGAGCGGTAGTTCAGTTGGTTAGAATGCCGGCCTGTCACGCCGGAGGTCGCGGGTTCGAGTCCCGTCCGCTCCGCCACATAAGAGGCCCCTGACAGAAATGCCAGGGGCTTTTTTATGAGTTAACCGGCACTCTCTTCACTCGCTCACCAATACCGGTAAAAAGAGTGTAACTGATTGTGTTGGCCTGTGCGGCTACTTCGCTGGCGGAGATATGCTCGCCCCAGAATTCTACACAGTCTCCCGGTTGAGCTTCACTATCGGTTACATCCACCATGGTATAGTCCATGCAGACACGTCCAATAATAGGAAATTCCTCTCCCCGAATAAGAACGGATCCGCAGTTGGATAATGAACGCGGGATACCATCAGCGTACCCCATGCTGATGGTAGCAACCTTCATCTCTCTCTTGGCGGTAAAGGTGGCCCCGTAGGAAAGTGATGCATCGGCTGGAATATCACGCACCTGTAGTATCTCTCCACGCAGCGTCATCACAGGCTTTAGCCCGATAGGGTGATCGGTAATCGGCTCTGCACCATAGAGTGCAATACCAGGCCGGACAGTATCGAACGCAGAATCGGGCAGGGTGATAATGCCAGCGCTGTTTAATAGTGATCGGGGGGTATTCGGTGAGATGGCACTACAGATAGAGTTGAAGCTATCGACTTGTTGCTGGTTCAGTGGATGATCAGGTTCATCGGCGCAGGCAAGGTGTGACATGAAGCCCCGTATATGCAACCCAGTCTCTTGTGCTTGTTTGAAAAAGGTTGCGGGGTCATTTGCGCCAAGGCGGTTCATGCCGGAGTCAAATTTCAACCAGGTATTTTCTTTAAATCCAGCGTAACTAAGTAGCTTAATTTGATCAGGCTCAGTGATGACTGGAGTAAGAGAGCTACTGACACAGAGCTCTGCATCTTCCGCATCGAAGATGCCTGAAAGCAGCGTGATTTCTATACTCTCACTGCTACCTCCAAGCATAGTGCGCAGCTCTTTTCCTTCGACCGCATCGGTTACACCAAAGCTTCTGCACCCTTCCTGGAGCAGTGCAGGCGCCACCAGAGATAGTGCATGTCCGTACGCATTGGCCTTGACCACGGCCATAGTATTCGCCCCTTTAGCTTGCTGATTGAGCAAGCGATAGTTGTAGCGAAGGTGGTCAATATTGATTTGAGCAATAGTAGGGCGTGGCATGGGCCAATCATGGCGAAAAGTTTGCAAACGATAAAGGAAGTTTACACCTGCTCAGCATATATTAATTTGGTAAGAGGCATTTAATTCATAGTTTGCTACACTTTGCCAGAAGTTGTCATTAGGAGATCGGGTAACGTATGAAAGGTATTATTCTGGCAGGTGGATCGGGGACGCGGCTTCACCCACTGACGCTGGCTGTGAGCAAGCAGTTGATGCCGGTGTACGATAAGCCGATGATCTACTATCCGATTTCAACACTAATGTTATCCGGTATTCGTGATATTTTGATTATCTCTACACCGCATGACCTCCCTTATTTTCAACGACTGTTGGGCGATGGCTCTCAGTGGGGTGTCAGCTTCTCGTATGCGGAGCAGCCAAACCCAGAAGGGTTGGCACAGGCTTTCACGATTGGCCGGAAGTTCATCGGGGATGACAGTGTTGCTCTGATTCTCGGCGATAATATTTTTTTCGGACATGGCTTGGCTGACCAGTTACAGACGGCCACTAAAAGAAAGAGTGGCGCCACCGTGTTTGCCTATCATGTCCATGACCCGGAGCGATATGGCGTGGTTTCATTTAATGCATCAGGTCAGGCAGAGTCTCTTGAAGAGAAGCCGGAAGTTCCTAAGTCAAACTATGCTGTGACTGGCCTCTATTACTATGATAATGATGTAGTAGATATTGCAGCAGATTTGGAGCCATCGGCCAGAGGCGAGTATGAGATCACTGATATCAATAAAATTTATTTGGAGCGGGGTGGCTTAAGGGTAGAGAGAATGGGTAGAGGGACAGCGTGGCTTGATACAGGTACTCACGACTCTTTGCTTGATGCCAGCCGCTTCGTCGAAGTGCTTGAGAAGCGCCAAGGGTTAAAAATTTCCTGTCCGGAAGAGATTGCCTGGGAAATGGATTATATTAGTGATAAACAGTTGGCGAAGCTGGCCGAGCCACTGAAAAAGAATGGGTATGGTCAGTATCTCCTAACCCGTTTAAGAGCAGGGGAATAGATGGAGTTAATCCAGACGGCAATCCCGGAAGTGTTGCTGATTGAGCCAGATGTGTTTGGTGACCATCGTGGTTTCTTTCTTGAGACGTGGAACCGTGATCGCTATTTGACTGCCGGATTTCCTGATGTGGAGTTTGTGCAAGATAACCACTCACGCTCGTGCAAGGGGGTGCTCAGAGGGCTTCACTTCCAGCTCAATCACCCACAAGGCAAGCTAGTGCAGGTGGCAACAGGTTCAGTATTCGATGTAGCAGTAGATATTAGGGTTGGCTCCCCAACCTTCGCCCAGTGGGTTGGCCACGAACTTACAGAGAAAAATCATCACCAGTTGTGGATTCCACCTGGGTTTGCCCATGGTTTTTGTGTGCTTTCAGAAGTGGCGGATTTTACTTATAAATGTACAGATATTTATCGCCCTGATGATGAAAGTGGAATAATTTGGAGTGATCCTGATATCGGTGTGGAATGGTCAGTAGAAGCACCTAACCTGTCAACAAAGGACCAACTTTTTACGACACTGTCAAAGATATCAGAAGAAAAGCTTCCTAAATATCTAAAGTGAGATTGCTAATCACAGGTAGTCATGGACAAGTTGGCACGGCGCTAGTTCGCCAGTCATTGGATCTGGGGTATGATATTAAAGGTGTGGATTGTGATGAGCTTGATATTACAGATGATGGCGTGGTTGATACACTGATTGGTGCATTCAAACCAGATGCTGTGATTAATGCAGCTGCATATACAGCAGTAGATAGAGCAGAAGATGAAATTGATATTGCCTATGCGGTTAATCAGTCCGGTCCTGAGAATCTTGCGAAAGTATGTACCAAACTTGATATTCCACTGATTCACTATTCAACCGACTATGTATTTGATGGCAGTAAGAGCGGAGCATATAAGGAGGGTGATTCGGTTGCGCCTCTCGGTATATACGGTGGAAGCAAACTTGCCGGTGAGGCTGCTGTGGCGAAGTACTGTTCCAGGCACTTTATTCTAAGAACCAGCTGGGTTTTTTCAGCAAGTGGAAATAATTTTGTGAAGACGATGCTCAGACTTGGAGATGAATGTAGTGAATTGGGGGTGGTATTCGATCAGTTTGGTAAGCCGACCTCGGCGGAAGAAATTGCGAGAGTAACACTAAATCTGTTAGAGAAATGTGATGATACCTGGGGTATTTATCACCTCGCACAGCCTAATGTGACAAGCTGGCATGGTTTTGCTGAGGCGATATTTGCTGAAGCAAGAGCACAGTCATTTGATTTGAAGATTAATAATGTGAAAGCAATTGCTACCTCAGATTATCCAACAGCAGCTAGGCGACCGGTAAATTCTGAATTGAATTGTGATAGACTGGAGTCAGTGTTTGGAGTCAGGATTCGCCCTTGGAGAGAGTCATTGGCTGAGGTTATTAGGGAGTTGAGGAGTGTCTGAGTTCAACCCGCAGGTTATGCTGGTTACCGGTGGCGCCGGGTTTATCGGCT
>CAZFCL010000108.1:0-4303 GCA_964517705.1 uncultured Zetaproteobacteria bacterium
ACCTCGATAAAGTCGGCTTCTTCAAGACCGCTACGCAACAGTGAAACAACCTTGGAGCGAACCTTAAAGGTTTCACGCGACTCAGGAGTCACCATCAGATCCACGTAGCGCTGACGATAACGAGTCTCTATATCGGAAAGCCCGTGCCATTTCTCAGGCAGAGGGCGAAGACACTTAGAAACCATCTCAATATGCGATGTTCGCACAGACAGCTCACCTGTTTTCGTCCTGAAGAGAACGCCTTCAGCGCCTATAATATCACCCAAATCCCATTTCTTTGTTGGGTTGTAAACATCGGCACCGCCCAGCTCATCGCGATTTAGAAAGAGCTGGATCTGACCACTGCCATCCTGAATCTTGATGAAACTCGATTTGCCCATGATGCGGTGCGCCATAATGCGTCCAGCCACACGAACTCTATGTGACACCTCATTCAGAAGCGCATCATCTTGATCTTCAAAACGATCAAATATCGCACTTATAGCATGGTCGGTTCGCCAGGTATTCGGATAGGCCTGACCTGCCTCGCGCATCTGCTTCAACTTTTCACGGCGAACCAGAATCTGCTCGGAGGTTTGCGGTCTCCCCTCGCTATGACCTGCTACATTATCACTCATATGGTATATTAACTACGGCTATGTAAATCCAGACCAGAAAAGAAGAAATCGATCTCAATAGCAGCATTCTCTTCAGAATCAGAACCATGAACAGCATTTGCATCAATAGAATCGGCATGGTCTGCACGAATTGTGCCTGACTCTGCCTCTTTCGGGTTGGTGGCACCCATCAACTGACGATTCAGTGCGATTGCATTCTTACCCTCAAGCGTCATTGCCAGAATTGGCCCTGAGCTCATGAAGGTGCAAAGGTCAGCATAAAACGGACGCTCAGCATGGACAGCATAGAAACGACCCGCCTCTTCGGCACTTAGGTGAGTCATGTTGGTGGCAATAACTGAAAGCCCATTCTCCTCAAAACGACGAATAATATCACCGATCACATTCTTTGCGACGGCATCCGGCTTGATAATTGATAGTGTACGTTGAACTGGCATTAAGGCATCCCCTCTTTATTAAAAATGCAGCTTACTGCTGCAGGCTCGGCACTCTAAATGAGCCATCTCCAACTTCCAAGGCTAAAAGAGCCCTTTTTTAACCCTTCTTTTCAGTTATTCTGGATAGGTTAAAGGGTCGACCTCACCCAGTGATACAAAACCCTCTTTGCGATAGTAGCATGAATCGCAATGCCCGCACGGCATACCATTCGAAAGTGGGTCGTAGCACGAGCGCGTCAGGCCGTAGTCGAGCCCAAGCTTCAGCCCTAGAGAAATAATTTCAGATTTTTCAAGCGCAATCAAAGGAGCCTCTACCTCAAGGTCACCACCCTCACTACCCACCTTGGTTCCCAACTGCGCTGTCTTAATAAAAGCATCCAGAAACTCCTGCCGGCAATCAGGGTAGCCTGAGTAGTCAACCACGTTGGCGCCAATCACCAACCGGCTTGCTCCTACTGACTCAGCAAGAGCCGTAGCCAGAGAGAGGAAGATCAAGTTGCGTGCAGGTACATAGGTGACAGGCACACCATCTTCCCCCGCTTTATCCTTGGGAACAGATATATCAGATGTAAGTGCTGAATGACCAATAGCACGAAGATCAACGCGAATAACCCTGTGGTCTTTTATGCCGAAGAAATTGGCGACCTTCTGTGCAGCATCAAGCTCAATGCGGTGGCGCTGACCATAATCAAAAGCAACAGTGTGACACTGCCACCCTTTCTCCTTGGCTGCCCAAGCAAGTGCCGTGCTGGAATCGAGCCCACCAGAGAGCAGCACAACAGCTTTGATCTCCTTCTTACTCATACCCCACTCACCTCTGCACCCCATATCACCTTGTGCATCTGCAGCTGTATGCGTGCTGGCAACCGATCCTCTAAAACCCACGCGACCAAGTCTTTTACAACAACTTCACCCCAAGATGCAGCAAACAGCAGCGGAAGATCACCAAGGGAGTCGCTGTAGGAGTAAATAAAGTCACGTGACCACTCATAATCAGACCGACCGCAGATTACAAACTTTAACTCATCCCCATCCCTGAGAAGATTCAAATTATCAAGCCGATTTTTTTTCGATTCACCACTACCAGGGGTCTTTACATCAACGATACGCCGGACGCCATCCGGCACCCCTGCAACCGAATAGGCTCCTGATGTTTCAAGCTGCACCTCAACACCTAAATCAACAAGCTTCTGTAAAAGCTCGGTGCAATTGCGCTGCGCTAGAGGCTCACCCCCGGTCACCAGAACAAGTGGCCGCCCCCTTTCACGGACATCTTCAACAATCTGATCAACACTTAACCACGACCCGCTATCCGTCGGTATAGCTTGCCTGGTATCACAGTAACGGCACCTCAGAGGGCAACCCGCCAAGCGAATCAGTGTACACGGCATACCAGCCAGTGTGCTTTCACCTTGGATGCTGTCGTAGATTTCATAAATACGAAGTTGTGAAGCTTGAACAGTTATTGCTGTTTCTCCACAGGTGTGTTTTGAAGCGCTTTAACTGCAAGGCGCGCCTGCTCTGCCACCACATGATCAGAATACTCTTTAATGAGGCGGGTGTAGTAATTCATGGCTACACTCTTTCGCCCAGAAGCTGCGGATATCTGACCAAGCTTCAACATTGCTGCCGCGCGCTTCGCGCTTTTGGGGTGGTGGTCAACCACATATTTGAAGGCGTGCTGAGCACTCTTATTCAAACTCTGAGAAAGCCTTGTCTCACCCAGCCAGTACCACGCCTGATCGGCATATTCACCATCAGGAAATAGGTCAAGCTGATTGTTGAATGCCTTGGCAGCCTCTTCAAGGCGCCCACTCTTTAGTGCCAGATAGGCTGCCGTATAGAGATTCTTTTCCGAGCCCTCTGCATCCGAAGACGTCACGGCCAAAGCGGGCGGTGTTGCAGGTGCTTTAACAGAGGTTGTTCTATGTTTTATGGTCAACTTCGCAATGCGTGCGGCAAGCGCATCAATCTGAGCCTGCTGAGCTTGGCCCAACTTCTCCATTTCCTTCAGGCGATGAGTAAGCTTATCCAGCTTCGTGTCGTTTCTCTCCTGCACTGCTTTGGCTGCCTCGATTGAGCCAGTAATACCCGCCCTCTCCTCTGCCCAAACAGCCTCAGGCTGCTCTTTTGCACAAGAGGCCAAGGTGGCAGCACACAACAAAAGAACGGCCACTGGAAAACCCAATGGCCGTTCTTTTAGTCGAACTCCAATAGGGTTAACGGGTGACAATGTCACCACGACGATTCTGGGCCCAGCATGCTTCGCCAGTACTTCGGCAAACCGGACGCTCTTCACCAAATGAAACAGCATCAAGACGATCAGCACCTACACCGCGAGCAACCAGATAATCTCGTACGCTATCAGCACGACGCTGACCAAGAGCAAGGTTGTACTCGCGACTTCCTCGCTCATCACAGTTACCTTCAATCACAGCCTTTTTGCCAGCATGAGCATTTAACCACGCTGCTTTTGCGTTCAAAACAGCTTTCGCGGAGTCATCCAGATCGGATTTATCAAACGCAAAGTAAACAGAGTTTTCGGATGATTTAACTGCACTCTTATGAATCTTATGAACACTTGGTGCTTTGTGACCATCCACTTCAACTTTCTTCTGGCAGCCTGCAAAGAGCAAGCCAGCTGATGCAAGGGCAATCAGAAACAGCTGTTTCTTCGAACGATTAAAATTCATTATTCTCTCCTTAGTACTTATAGCCAGCGCATAGTGACATTCACATGCATTCAATTCAACCACGGCCTGAAGAAGCTACTGGTGCGACCACGCTGGATCAGAAGCATCAATAGTTGGTGGTGTAATAGGCTCTGCGCGCCCGCCCCAGCTTGGCACTCGATAAACACGCCGAACTCCACGCTCTTCGGCAGAGTAGAGAAGCATCTGACCATTGGGTGCCCACGACGGGGACTCCACCCTCTGACCCGCCACAAGATAACGAATATCACCCCCATCTGGCTGCATGGTTGTCACAGCATACGCCCAGTTTTTCAGCGAAATCATGGCGATACGGTCACCATTCGGTGACCAGGCCGGTGACGTGTTGTAGCGCCCTGTTTTACTAACCAGCTGAGCCTTTCCGCCCTCGACACGCTTGCGATATACCTGCGGCTGACCGCTCCGGTTGCTGACAAATGCGATCCACTTGCCATCCGGTGACCATGTGGGGGTTGTATCAATGCCTTTGTGGTGTGTGAAGCGGCGCCATGTTCCATGCTTAATGTCATAGATATGG
>CAZFCL010000109.1:0-4241 GCA_964517705.1 uncultured Zetaproteobacteria bacterium
GAATGCGCCGTGCTTTTTCTGCACCCACTAAACGTTGGGCAAGATTATAGATCAACGCGTTGGAGAATATGGCACGAAAACCACTGACATTCTGAGTCATCAGTCTGCTTCACCTGAGTAAGTTATTTCGATGATCATCGGTGTTGAGAGAGAGGCTGGAACGTATTTAATAACGGTTCCGAGGCCTGATTTCACTACCCATGATGCTACCGTAGAAACAAAGCCCTGGTGCCGCTGCTTGAATACTTCATCTTCACTGATTCTTTTAATTGAGTTGTAGAGAAGCTCTTTTCTGAAGAAACAGGTGAGGGAGTTTGCATTACAGTAGTCTTTTACCTCTTTGTAGGTAATAAAGTTGAGTGATCTCCAAATCTCCCTATCGCTTTCTGAAGGCAAAAAGAGATTGCGGCTTAGCTTTGGAAAATGGCGAAAAGCGGGGATGCCGTAGTGTGGCTCATAGGGGACTGTGTAGTTAGGACAGGCATGAACCATTACTCCCCCTTGGTTCAGTACTTTAACCATCGCACTCATCGCTTCCGGCCAGTTAGGGATATGTTCAATGACATTGTTACTAAACAGGAGATCAAAAGGGCCATCCGCTTTTGTATCAAGCTCTTGTGCAGGTTTACTGAGAACGGGAAGGTCAATTTGGTCAAAGTGATTTAAGATTGTTTTTTTGAGCTGTTCAAATAGGCCAAAGCCACCCAACGCTGGCTCTAGCGCAACAATATTAAAGCCCTCGTGTCGTAGAAATAGGCTTAGGAGGCAAAGCCCAGAGCCTACTTCCAATATGGATTTCTCCTTATCAAGCTGTTCGATAATAAGGTCCAAAGTGATATGGCTCTCATTAGAAAAGGTATCAATGAGTTCGAGTACTTCACTCTCTGTTTTCTCGGTTTGTTCGGCCACAGTGCTGCTTATGTCAGGTGTGGGTAACTGCTTGAGAAAACTCTTGAGATTTTCCTTCAGTGTTAATTGGTCTGCTACGTTAAGAATTTGTTGTCACCCCTGAAGCTTGCGTATGAACGCCACTCTTATCAAATGTGACATGGATGCTATCATCGCACATGTTCCAAATCCAAGGCAATGGTGGGGGGTTATGATACTAGATCGATATATCGTACGTTCCTGGCTAGGGCCGTTTCTGGGCGGTTTGTTTCTTGTTTTGAGTGTTCTCTTGCTGGGGCGAGCACTTAAGCTACTTGGTACAGTTGGTGATAATGGGCAGGCGTGGACATTAATCGGTGAGCTGCTGCTGCTTACGATGCCTTATTTTCTACTTCTTACAGTACCAATGGCCTTTTTTCTCTCCATGCAGAATACCATTGCAGGGCTGCAGCAGAGTAGTGAGATGGATGCGCTACGTGCATCGGGTGTCTCATATACACGTATGTTTCGCGGCTTTGCTGTTGTCGTACTATTGCTCTGGGGTGGTTTGAGCTTTACTTCTATGGTGCTTCTTCCACAAGGACAGCTTGGCTTCAACAATATTTTGACAAAGATATATGCTATGAAGGGCGTCATTACCTTTGAGCCACAGCGATTTACGCAGGGCCTTGATGGCGTGACAGTTTATGTTGATGGTGAAGACGATGGGGGGGTCTACCATGGTGTTATGCTTGAAGATGGTCGCAGCTCTATCCCCGTAACCTATACAGCCAAATCAGCCCGCTTTACTATGGGCGGTGGGAGTCTTGAATTACACCTGAAAGACGGGGTGCGCTTTGAAGGGAAGGGGATAGATCAGCGCATACTTATTTTTGAGCAGTATAAGGTGGCAATTCCGGCTTCTGACAGCAGATGGCGTGCATACCAGTCCAGTGAACATGTTACGATGATGCCGGTGGATGAGTTGTGGCAGAGTGTAAAAGAGTTATCAACGCCTGATGCTGTTGCTGAATGGAATCGGCGGTTGATTTTACCAACCACAGTACTAGTCCTTTTCTTCTTTGCACTACCACTATCTCTAGCCAAGAAGCGTTCAGGAAAAGCAGGCTCTCTGGTTGCTGGCATTACTCTCCTATTGCTGGTTTACAACGTGCAGATGTTGCTACACCGCCAGGTGATGCAGGGTGTTTATCCAGGGTGGACTATGTGGGCATCTCAAGCAGCTATGTTGGGGCTTGGTGTTTTCTTGTGGGTGCGTGCTGAGGCAGATCGTATGCCTAGGGTGTTCTCTGTGGTGGGCGAATGGTTTTACCTATTGCATCAAGCCACCATTCATAGGATTGCACATCGCTGGTCTTCTAAGTAATTGAAGTGTAAGTAACTTTTCAGTTCATCTGTATTGATTTGTAAATATCGATATACGCTTTGGCTACATCTTGCCAGCTATGTTGATAAGGTGGCGGATTGGTTTTTCGGCTCAGAAATTCATTACACGCCTTAGCCCATAGTTCTATGCTGCCTTCACCTATGACCTTGCCCTGGTCCTCACCAACCTCGCTTGCTGCACCACATTGTTCTGAGACCACAGCAGGAACCTGTGAGGCCAATGCTTCGGTGATGACCATACCAAACGGTTCGCGACGTGCCGGATGTAGAAGCAGATCGAGTTGAGGTATGATGTCCCTAGCATCAGTCAGCCCAAGGAGCCGATAACCATCTTCCCAATCTTTGAATAGATGGGAAATCTTTGCCGGCTCAGGCCCTGCGACCCATAGTTCGCAGTCAGGACGTACCTTGCGCAGCTCTTCGATGATGGATATGGCCCGATCCAGCCCTTTGCGATGCCACTCTTTGCCGATAAACCCGATGATTCCACCCGTTGGTGAAATCTTTTGGTCGAGCCGCACCTCTCCTTCTACCACTCCAGGAATAACCGAGTTTGTCAGCCGGCTAGTGATATCAGGGTAGGCAAGAAGTAGCTCATTGGCGATTAGCTCGGAATTAGGGGTAACGCAGTGAACCTTCGGTGAGAAAAGCAACTGTTTCTCAATCCAAAGATTGGCTTGGACACGCAGTGATATCTGCTTCCACCATGGGAACTGACGAATACGAGCAAATGGCGGGCCATGAAAGGTAATAATATGGTGAGCAGTAGTGGCTTCGTGACTATGTATGATATGATCAGAGTGAGTGTGTTTTTCAAGCCATTGGGAGGTGCGCTGCATGAAAAGCAGGGCAGATAGCCAGCGCGGTTTACGGAGTCCTCGGCCGAGTTCATGCACCTCTATATTCGCGTCTACTTTTTCATGACACAGTTCACAAAGAACTGATACATCATGTCCTAGCTCTTCCTGTGCTCGGACAAGCTCCCAGACATATCGCTCCATGCCGCCGACTGGACCAAACTGCCGGACAATATGCAGAACTTTCACTTATGGGCGCTCTTTCTGTTTTTCGTAAGCCTTAGCGTACTTCAGATAAGTGGTCAGTGTTGAGGTCATGCTATGTGTAAGGCCCGCAACACCATCAAGAAAGCCGAGCTTGATAATATAACCTCTTAGAAAACGCCAGAGTGAACGCATGAATATTTGCGAGAAACTCACCCGCCTACCGGATGTGAGAAGCAGCTCTGCCTGCAGGTCTGTGTAGCGATTTATTTTGTCGGTATACTCGGTAAGTGATTCAGCGGTTCTATGGCGAATAGAGCCATCAAGGCTTCCTGTTGCACCACTGACCTCAATATACTCGTGGATTCGGCGGTAGTTCCAGTCTGCTTTCTTACGGTTATAAAGGCGAACATGAGGATCGGGATAAGCCTCTCCGTGGCGCAGCCAGCGTCCCATCAGAAAGTGTTCGAAGTTGCATGTGAATGCAGCTGCGGATTGGGGTGTTGTGGAGAAGGTGTTCTGAATGCTCGCAGCTAGCTTCTCCGTAACAAACTCGTCTGCATCAAGGTTGAGTATCCAATCATATTTCGCCTGCGCCGTGGCGAACTGTTTTTGTGCACCATAACCGGGCCAATCATGGTGAATCACTCTAGCCCCATGCTTTTCTGCAATAGCTATGGTCTGATCATTGCTGCCAGAGTCGATAACAACAATATCATCAGCCCACTGCACACTTTGCAGGCATTCGCCAATACGTCGCTCTTCATTGCAAGCAATGACCGTAACGCTGATCGGGAGTTTGTCTGCTTGAGTCATTCCGGCTGCCTGACCAAGAAGGGGCCGAGGATCAAGGCATCAAGACCCGCACCAAGGAATGCCCTGATTGCATCCGATGCGGAGCAAACGATAGGTTCTTCATGCATATTGAAGCTCGTATTGACAAGAACCGGAACTCCGGTTATCGAG
>CAZFCL010000110.1:0-4220 GCA_964517705.1 uncultured Zetaproteobacteria bacterium
TGATGTAGCCCCATCAGTTCAGCCATGCGCCTTATCAACTGCTCTTCATATGGATCCACCAAGCCATCGGCCATTGCTACGCACCATATCTCTGAAAGGAGATCAATCCGCTCCTGAGTAGAGAAAGCCTTCACCACTGTAGATGTGAACTGATGTAGGTCACGGGCTTCATTCACTTCTTTCTCAGCTACCCTGACCAGTGCATGGACCTCGGATTGCGAAAGCCCAAATCGATTCTCAACCGCTGCCACTATTTCGCTATGTTCTACCTCTTCAAGCTTCCCATCCATTCGCATGATTTCGACCATCAGTGCAGTCACTGCCAGCGAAACCTCGTGCTGTCGTCTCTCTTCAGGAAGCTCTGCTGCCTTTTCCCACAGCCTTTGGAGTTTTTTAATCATGTGGCAAGTATGGGGTGGTGGCCGGGCTTGGCAATGTGGTGATGTCGGTTAGCGTTTGCGTATGGTGCTGGCATTTTTTCTAATGTTTTCGATACCGATCGGTTGCTTTACTCTGTGGTTTGCCTGGCAGGCGCACAGCGTTGGTAGAAGGCATGTGATGCTTGCTATGGGCTGGGTTTCCCTGCTCAGCTTTACCTCTGCCCTGCTTGCTGTTGGCTGGGGATACCTTGTTGTGACCAGCCCTACTCCTTGAGGCTGGCCGCCACACCTTCGCCACGTGCATCGGAAATTCCTATGAGTTTACCACTTGTTCGATCCAAAAGAATGGCATGCATATTACCGTAGCCGGACACCTCTTTTAGTACATGCCCACGCCTTTCTAGCTCTTCTGATACACTGCTGGGGAATGCCCCATGCTCAAATTGAACAACATCAGGCAGACATTGATGGTGATAGCGCGGCCAGCTTACCCACTGGGTGGGCGAAGTTTTATCAAACATAAAGCCGAGTGATGCCAGCAAAACCATCGAGATAATACGTGACCCACCGGGAGTGCCGACAATAAAGGTTCGCTCCGGGCCAATGATAAATGTCGGGCTCATTGAACTTAACATACGCTTACCGGGGGCAACGGCATTGGCAGTGCCCTGCACCAATCCAAAAGCATTGGGTGCTCCCGGGCGTGTGGCAAAATCATCCATCTCATCGTTAAGCAGAATTCCCGTGGATGGGGAGATATAGGCGGAGCCAAATGGATAGTTGATGGAGAGTGTGGCCGAGACCATATTTCCATCACTATCAATGACGGAGAAGTGCGTGGTATCACTGCCCTTACCACCTGCTTCACTGCTGCTGCAGATACTGCTTGCTGGCGTAGCTCGATCCATGCGGATGCTGTTTCTCAACGTTTGTAGCCGGTTTTTATTCAACAGGTCAGGAATCTTGACGAAGTCACTATCACCAAGATGCTTGTTGCGATCACGATATGCCCGCTTCATGGCCTCAATGAGGAGATGTGTTCGGTCGGCTTGACCCAGTGAGGTCAGGTTATCACTCTCAAGTTGGCCGAGAATATGTGCCAACGTTATCCCGCCCGACGAGGGAAGTGCTGCGGAGATCACGCGGTATTTATTATAATTGAACATAACCGGATGGCGTTCAATAACTCGGTAGTTTGAAAGGTCTGCCTTTCGAATCAGGCCACCATCACGTTTCATGTCAGTAACCAACAGCTCAGCGGTTTTGCCACGATAAAATTCATCAGCCCCGCCTTCAGCAAAGCGAGTAAGTGTTTTGGCAAGCGCCTTCTGCTTTATATTACTGTCTGAGAGAAACAGAGACTTTGCGGTAGCGTTAAAAGCCTCTCCTCGCCAGCTCAGCATTCGCTGTAGACGAGGGCCAACTTCAAAGCCATTTGCCGCAAGAGTGATAGCAGGAGCTGTTATCGTGGCGCGGTTTAGTTTGCCATAGCGTGTGACAAGATGATCCACACCGGCAGCAAGGCCCGGAGTAGCAGCTGCTTGCGGGCCATCAATGCTTGACCGGGTCTTATATATATCGCCACTCCCTGCAAGTTTTGGAGATGTTTCGCGCGCATCAAGCATTACATAGCGATCTTCTTTGGCAATATAGAGTAGGAAGAAACCACCACCACCGATACCTGAGGAGCCGGGCTCCACCACACCGAGTGCCAGCGCAGTAGCTGCCGCCGCATCAAAGGCGTTACCGCCTCTCTTTAGCATCTCTATTCCTGCTTCGGCAGCACTTTTCTGGGCTGCTACGACCATGCTGCGATCTTCGCCAGCAGATAAATTAAGAGGAGTCCATAGAGCAAGGAGGAGCAGGGTTCGAGCTACGTTCATGCGATTTTCTCCAGCAACTTGTGAATGCCGGTCGGAAGGGCAAGCTCTTCGGTCGAGAGTACCCACCTTCCATCACCATCAGGTTGGCTATTTACCCTCTTTGCGTAGAGGTTCAGACGACGATGGGTTAGCTGATGAATATGGAGTGGCGCCTCATCAGGCTGGGTCTCCATCTCACTGATCGGTGGTGACCAGAGGCCTCCCCAGATGCCAAAATCTGGCCGTTTCTGGAGCCAGATACCCCGTTCATGGCAGGTATAGAGGTGCACGCGCCAGTAAACATTTTTGACTGGTTTTTTGTTTCTATGCGAGCTTTTGACCTCTTGGTGTGCGGAGCCACATAGTCTGTTTACTGGGCAGCTGGAGCAGGCTGGAGAGATTGTAGAGCAGAGCGTTGCGCCTAACTCCATCATCGCTTGATTCCATGTTGCAGGCTCGCTTGAGCTGTCGATCTCCTGTTGTGCCAGAGTCCATAGCTCTTTCTCACTCGCGGCGGGGGTGCTATACCACCGCTTTAGTACACGTTTAACATTGCCATCCAGTACAGGTGTGCTGGCGCCATAACAGAATGATGCGATAGCACCAGCAGTGGAGCGGCCAATGCCGGGGAGTGTTATCATATCATCAAAGCTGCGGGGGAACTTTCCGTCAAAATCGGCCATAAGAGTATGGGTGACTTTATGGATGAAGCGGGCACGGCGGTAATAGCCAAGCCCCTCCCATGCCTTCAGTAGTTCATCTTCGGAAGCATTTGCCAGAGTGGCGATACTGGGGAACTGTTTAAACCACGCTTTATAGCGTGGAAGCACGGTTTTTACCTGCGTCTGCTGCAGCATGATCTCTGATATCCAGATACGGTAGGGGTCGTGTGTTTCGCGCCACGGTAGCTGCCGAGCAGCAGTGCTATACCAATCGAGTAGCGCCCTACATCGGTCGGAAAACAAATCTGTCCTCAACGACCTCAAAGGTGAGATAGAAGCTGACGCGATCCAAGCCCCATGATGAGGGGAGCACCTTAAACGGTGCTGCCGCATTGATTGCCTCAACCGCACTGTCATTGATCTTTGCAATTGGACTTGGGCGGAGTATCTCAATGCCGCCGAGGTCTCCATTCTTCTCAATTGTCAGCTTAATAAGTGCTCGCCGTGCATCCTCGGCAAACTGTTTGTAGTTCGTCTTGCCTGGGCGCCACTGTTCCTCCAACGCACGAACCAGTGTTTGTGCGTAAGGGGCGTATTTGGCTTCACGCGTATTAATTGGAATGTCTGCCTCTCTGGATAGGCGCTGCTTCATGCGGCGCTCACGCTCAAAGTGGCGTGACTGCTGTGAAAGAGCCAGTGCCGATGGCATCAGTTCAGATATCGGCATTTTGGCAGGCTCTTTCGGCTTGGTGTTGTTTTTATACAGCTGTTTTTTCTTTGGCTGACTGCTGTCGGGAAGATCTCCACGCTTTGCCATCAGGCGTGTGCGATTTTTATGATTAAGTGGCGGTGGTGACTTTGGTTGCTGAGGTGGCGCAGGCTGTGGTCGCTGCTGCTCTCCCCGTGTTGGTGCCTTTGCCTGACGGGTAAGCCGGTCTTCTGCTTTGCTGCCACCGCTGGCCGATCGGTTTGCGATGGTCTTGGCATCTTCAGGTGCTTTTTTTGCAGATGGTTTTTTATCGTCCAGCAGCACCACATCCATGATTTTCGGGGTATCCGTCTTTGGAGTGGGTATTTTGTCATCGACGTAGTCGATCATTACCGCCAATAGTATATGGAGGGAAACCGAGGCGACAAATGCGTAACCGAAGCGGCGCTGTTTGGGGTTCAGGTTAATTTTTAACATTAGAGTAGTTCAGTCTGTGCGCAATATACCCTGCCAGCGCCCCGTTTATCCAGCCGGTTATTGTGGAGAGAAGGAGCAGAGGTGGAAGGGCAAAGTAAAGGGTGCTCTGCTGAATGAAGAGCGTTTCAAC
>CAZFCL010000111.1:0-4054 GCA_964517705.1 uncultured Zetaproteobacteria bacterium
CCTGCGGTGTGCAGGCGACGGCCCTAGCTCTCTTAATGCATCCATATGTATCTTGGTACCATAGCCTTTATGCTTTCCGAAACTGTACCCGGGGAAGCGGCTATCTAACTTCTGCATCATGCGATCACGCACCACCTTGGCGACAATCGAAGCCGCCGCGATCTCCTGCACCAGATCATCCCCGCCGATGATCGACTCAGCAGGAATGGAGAGATCGGGAACACGGTTGCCATCTACTGCCACCCTTGAAGGTGTGGTCGATAACCCATCTACCGAGCGGCGCATCGATAGCATCGTGGCATGCAGGATATTCAGCTCATCAATCTCCTCGATCGAGGCCATCGAAACTGCGTAGGCCACAGCATGTTTACGAATATGATGGTAAAGTTTTAGCCGCTTTTTTTCACTCACTCGCTTGGAGTCACGGTACTGACCCAAAAAGGGGTCATCCTGTGCCAGAATAACAGCCGCAGTCACAACAGGTCCAGCCAGTGGCCCGCGGCCTACCTCATCAACACCGGCCAGCATATCAGGCTCTTAGCACAGCACCAAACTGCTTCTCCATGGCTGCAATTATCGCCTTTGAAACATCATCCGAATCTTGTTGCGTCAAGGTGCGCGATGTATTCTGAAGTGTGAAGCGAACACCCACACTAACCTTACCATCGGCAACACCTTGCCCATCGTAAAGATCAAATATCCGTGCATCGGTTAAAAGATTGCCGCCTGCTTTGCGCAGCTGCTGAAGCATCGCATCTGCGCCGGAATCACGAACAAGTGCCGTACGATCCATCAGGAACACCAGATCGCGCTCCACGCCCGGGAACTCAGCCAGAGGTATGAACTTCGACTTCTTCCCCTGAGGCAGCGCATCAAGGTCGATATCTGCCACAAATACTGGCATGTCCATATCAAACCCTTCGGCAATATCACCATCCACCTTTCCGATACGCCCCACTTCGCTACGCCCTACCAGAATCTTGGCACTCTGCCCTGGCTGGAGCCCTTGAATGGCATCATCAGCAATAAAACGTGCACTCAACCCGCGAGCAGCAAGCCATGACTCCACTGCGCCTTTAAGATCGAAGAACGCCGCACTGCGTGCCGGGCCAAACCACTCATCGCGCTCGATCTCACCAGCCACCAGCCATGCCAACAGGTTGTGCTCACTGATTCCTCTATCACCGCGCATGTAGGTGCGCCCCTGCTCAGTGAGCATCACGCCATGTTGCTGGCGATTCAGATTATACTTCGCCGCATTCAACAGTCCGGGCCACGCACTCCTGCGCATGACAGACATCGCATCAGAGATTGGATTCTCCAGCTCGATATCCGCACCATCATCCGCCACAAATAGCCGCTGCTCTGCTGCCGAAATAAATGCGTAGGTCACTACCTGTAAAAAGCCGCCAGCCACAGCATCATGAATCGAGCGATCCTTTTTAACAGGTGAAGTTACTTCCAGTGTTGGTAGAAGCTCCGGAATCGCATCGAAACCGATCACTCTGGCATACTCCTCGGATATATCTTCAGGAATGGAGATATCGTGCCTGAACTGCGGCACCTCCACTTCTAGCTCATCTTCACTACGGGAAATGCCAAAATTCATACGGCGCAAAACATCATCAACCGCTTCGGGTATTTCGATACCAAGGCGGGAGGCAATCTTTGCAACACTGCATGTCACAACCTTTTCGGCATTGATGCCATCTGCACTACCTTGAACTGAAATCTCGCCTGCCTTGCCACCAAACAGCTCTACAATCATTGTGCTGGCTCGCTGCATGGCAACCATCACCATCTGTGGGTCAACACCTCGTTCAAAGCGCATCGATGCCTCAGACACCATCGCATGTGATCTGCGCGTCTCGCTTATCCGTGCGGGGCGAAAAAAAGCTGACTCCAACACGATATTAACAGTGGACTCAGTCACCCCCGATGATTCGGAGCCCATAATGCCGGCAAGTGCAACCACGCTGGAACCATCACTGATCACCAGATCACCTTCATTCAGACTCAGGGAACGACCATCAAGTGCTTCAAATGGTTCATCGGCGCCCGCCGAACGAATATTGATTGCGCCATCTAACTTATCAGCATCAAAAGCGTGCATCGGTTGGCCGAGATCAAGCATGATGTAGTTAAGCACATCGACAATACCATTGACGGGGCGCATGCCCGCCATGGTAAGGCCTGCCTGCATCCACGCCGGTGACGCCTTAACCGCCACACCTTCAATCGAGCGCCCAAGGTAGAGTGGGCAATCGGTGCTGCTATGAACAGCGATATCTACTTCTGAAACAGCACTATTCGATTTCAGCTCACTATCATCAACATCAGAGAGCTTAAGATTAGCATCAGCAGCCAGATCACGTGCGATGCCACGCGCGCTCATACAATCACCCCGATTGGGTGTAATGGAGAGATCAAACAGTGCCTCTTCAAGCTTTAGGTATTCGCCTACTTCAGCACCAACATCTGCATCTTCCGGCAAAATCAGAAGGCCGGATGACTCATCAGCCAGACCAAGCTCAGTTTCTGAACAGCACATGCCAAAACTTGCCACCCCACGAATCTTGCCTTTTTTGATGGTTAGGCCATTAGGAAGTGTGGTGCCAACCGTTGCTACAGGCACTCTGTCTCCAGCATCCATATTCGATGCACCACATACGATATCGAGAGGTGCATCCTGACCCACATTTACTTTCAGAAGGCTCAGCCTATCAGCATCGGGGTGTGGATCCTTGGAAAGAATATGACCAACCAGAACACCTTTAACGGCAGCCCGTGGCGCTTCGACACCCTCGACCTCATGGCCAAGGCGAATCAGATCATCCGCAATCTCATGCGCTGACTTGGTGAAATCAGCATGCTGCTTCAGCCAGGAAAATGGAATCTTCATGCTGCTGCCCCCATCCTGCGCAGAAAGCGCACATCATTTTCAAAAAAGAGTCTCAGATCAGGAATGCCGTGTTTCAACATGACCAACCTTTCCACACCAAGGCCAAATGCGAAGCCGGAATATTCTCCGGAATCAATGCCGACCGATTCCAGAACATGCGGGTGGATCATGCCGCTTCCCAGCACCTCGATCCAACCGCTGTTTTTGCAGATGCGGCAACCGGAGCCTGCGCAAAAGACACAGCCGATATCTACCTCAGCAGAAGGCTCGGTGAAGGGGAAGTAGTGCGGACGTAGGCGGATAGAGACATCTTTGCCAAAGTAGGTAGAGAGGAAGTGCTTCAACACCCCTTTCAGATGTGCCATCGACACATCACGATCAACTTTAAACACCTCTACCTGGTGAAACATTGGAGAGTGAGTCACATCATAATCGCAGCGGTAAACACGCCCAGGGGCTACTACTGCCAGTGGCGGCTCGCCACCTTCTGAAAGAAGTCGCCGCATAGCACGAATCTGCACAGGTGATGTATGGGTACGAAGCAGCAGTGGCTCATCTGCTGCACCTTTAATAAAGAAAGTATCATGTGTAGCACGAGCTGGATGCTCTGGCGGGATATTTAGCGCATCAAAGTTATGAAACTCATTCTCAACTTCTGGGCCCTCGGCAACCTGAAACCCCATCTGTGCGAAGATTTCAGTCATCTCATCCAACCCTTTCTGGACAGGGTGCAGTGTGCCACGGGAAGTTGTGCGACCCGGTAGTGTAACATCGATACGCTCAGCCTCGATACGTTCGGCTTTGGCCTTTACAGCCAGCTTCGCTTCTGCTGCATCAACTGATTCACTCAGTGCCTGTCGAGTGGTGTTCACAAACTGACCGATTACGGGGCGATCTTCGGCTGGGAGTTTACCAACGCCTTTCAATACTTCGGTCATCGCGCCCTTCTTGCCAAGGTACTGAACACGCAACTGCTGTAGCTCATTCAGATCTGCGGCTTGTGAAAACAACGCCACTGCCTCGGACTGCAGTAATTCAAGCCGTGATTTTAGCGCATCAATCTCACTCATATTTTGACCTCCCCCTTCCACCCGGATGGGCACATCACGCAAACTAAAACAAAAAAGGCAGGACTGCGAACAGCCCTGCCTT
>CAZFCL010000112.1:0-4016 GCA_964517705.1 uncultured Zetaproteobacteria bacterium
ATCTTCACCAAGGCTTCAGTAGATGCAAACTCCTCGGTAACAATGGATACATTCTCCATCAGTGCGCGAAACTTGTCCGGCAACTCGTTAAATATTTGTTCGGCAGTCAGCCGAAAAGACTCGGCATCCACAGCCAGTTACCAGGATTCTCCCTGAACCTCGCGCCCCTCAGCTTTCCAGGCTGCAAAACCACCAGCCATTGACTTCACACTGGAGAACCCCATCTCCTGTAATGTTGATGCAGCAAGCAGGCTACGCACACCACTGGCACAGTAGACAACCACCTCCTGATCGCGATTCTCAAGTGCTGGTTCACGGTGTGGGAAATTCAGATCAGCCTTCGCTTCTAGCAATCCACGCGGCACATTTGTCGCTCCCGGCAAGTGCCCTTCACGCACCTCTCCCGGCTCACGCACATCCAGAAACAGCACTTCTCCACCAACAAGCGCTTCAGCTGCACTTGTGTCAATCTCTTCCACCTTCGCACGCGCCTCAGCAGCAAAATCCATCAATCCCTTAGCCATATTATCTCCTCTCTTCCTATACCTGGAGTGCCTTCACTGCATCCCTGAACGAAGAATAGTTGAGATGTGGAAGCAATTCATCATGCAACCTGCGATTACTGATTCGCTTACTGTCACGAAAAAAATCCAGCGCCATAGGTGAAAGCTCCCGCTCTGCTTCTTCTGGCGTCAACAGCTCTGGCCTTTCCGCCCCAACCAAACGCGCCAGTTCGGTGACATACTCGGCATGTGGCAAAGGCTCATCATCTGCCAGGTTCACAATACGCCCTCTCTTTGGGCTCTGCATCGCTGCCATCAGTGCCGACACAACATCTTCAACATGGATACGGTTAGACCAGTGTGGAGGGCTCCAAGCCACAGTCTTATATCCACCAGCTTTCAGCTTGGCGATAATATTCCGCTCCGGCCCGTAGATGCCGGCCAAGCGAAACACCTCAACAGGCAACCCTGAGTTTAACCACGCCTGCTCCACACCTAGTCTTAATTTACCCCGATCACTGCTTGGTTTGCATGGGTAGCTCTCATCCACCCACTCCCCCGCAGCGTTGCCATAAACACCAGTGGTTGAGAGATAACCGGCCCATTTTAGATTGGAGAATTTCGGAATGACCTTTGGCAACCACTGTAGTTGCGGTGCCGCCAGCCCTGATATAGCCCGACTTAGCGGAATCGAATCTAAAACTGCATCGCACGACTGCAAAAGCTTATCTGGCAGCGCCTCCGGTGAGTCAGCCACAACAGCCTCAATGCCTTGTGCCTGTAAGGCTTCAGCACGCTCATGGCTGCGTGTTGTTCCAACTACTCTGATTCCCTCAGATAAACAGCTATCAGCCAGCCTCTCACCGACATAGCCACAACCAAAAATGAGCAGTGAATCAGTCATGCGGCTGATAATCAGTCGCTTTCTTTTGTTACGCAATAAAAAAGACTATACTCCACTTATAAATAAAGAATATGAAGGCAAACTTTCTCGCCATTCAAATTGTTACCATATAAAACGAAATGAAGTTTTGGGTTGTTAGCAGCAAAGTACTTGGCTATATCTGGCTCGTTCTTGCGGGACTTCTAATCCTTGCCGAAATTATTGGCGTGTGGATGAAGGAAGGATTCGGTGAAGTGCAGGAGTTACTCAGCCCATTCAATATCGTTAACTGGTTTGTCACTTTTCTTACGTTAGCACCCGGTATTGGATTGCTGATGCTGTCTGACAAGTTGAAGAACAAGCATGAAGGTGAAAAATAAATCCCACAAGCCTAAAAGAACGTCATGTATGGTGTACTTCAGGCATCATTAGAGAACCCAAATATTTATGAAATCGTCCTAAAAAACCAAGTGTTAAAGGTCAAAAAGTTGTCCTAACAAGGGGCGTCAATGCTTCTGAACTCAACTAGATGTAAGATTGCATCTCGTAGCAAAAGATGTGCCTTTTACCAAAAACAGGAGTGACATAGCATCCCTGCATGCCCTTTGATCTAGCTATCATTTACCTCGACAACACCCTCTACGCCGCTGATAGCGGCGTGTTTGGCCGTATGGACAGGCGGATAACTGCCTATGTTACAGATATACTTGGTGTAGAGAGCGAAGAGGTAGACAGCATGGCCAACCGCTGCAGCAGGCCTGTGATCTGCTCTTCATGTTTCAGTGAGTCTGTAGTGATAAACAGCTACAGGCTTTTAGTCAGGCCAGGTGAACAAACCTCCCTAAGCCATGGCACCTCTAGAATACTGCCGATAGTGCGGTGGAGAACTTGTTTGACTGGTAGGTCAGTTCTGTTGCATACGAACGGCTAATAGTGCGCTCTGCACCAACAGATAAGCTAACCCCATATTTTTTCGATAGCTGCGTCTGGAGCTTCACCCCTGAGATCAAAGTATGTGTGCGCAGCAAGCGATTGCTTATGGACGCATAAGCAGTTCCACTTTGCATGTTTGGGTATGCCTTATATGAATAATTTGCATTGGCAAGAAGTGAAAAAGCCGACTCCCCCTTGGTAAGGGGCAAAGTTGCATTAAATTTCAATGCGTACTCCTTATATTTACTATCTCTCGCCTGAGCCGCCAAAGTAGCATCGGTGCTGCTTGTATTGGCCATAATCTCATTGGTGAATGTAAAATCGGCGGTTAAAGATCCGTTCCAATCCTTAATAAACTCCTTTGCAGCCAGTGTACCACTAACTCCTAGCCCTACCGAGTTGGCATTCAGGTATTTCAGTGAGCTTGTCGCCCCACCTGAGACAAAGCTACTGGTATACTTTTTATTCAGTATGGATGCATAAACCTTGGTACTGTGGCCACCATCAAGTTGGAACGTCTCGCTCAAAGTAGCACCAATGTTTCCACCCAATCTTTGGTGGCCATAATCAAAGAACTGAATATCACCTTTTAGCTCAAGCGTAGAACTCTTGGAGGTCTTATAGATAATGGATGGATTAATGAAGTGCCCCATAAAATCATACTGCACCGCACCGGCCCTTCCATAGAACGACCCATAGAACATATAGCCCAACTTGGTATGCAGCCTCTGGGATATCTCGAACTGCCTTGAAGTAACATTAAGAATTGCGGTGGTTCCGCGCGCGCTCCCTGTAAATGAACCAGCACTACCCAAAGTGGAAGCACTGCCACTACCCGGGTTGGTGTTGATGAATGGCTCAACCAGTGCATATACGCTCACTGGGCGGGTGGCTGGCTTCAGCGCATCAATGTATGCCTTCGCATTCGGCCCCTGCTCAGAGGAGGGATCAATCGCCTTTAGCTCCCGAACAGCAGAGAAATAAGCGCCATAATCAAGGTCAATAAGCCCAAGCTGGAAGTGCGCCTGATCAGCATACTCCCCCTTTGAGCCAGCAAGAGAGCGGAATATCACGGTAGCCTCACCACCACGTCCTGCGGCTTGTAGTGCTGAGGCATACTGGAATGAAACCTTCTCATCTGAAGGGTTCTTCTGGCGCATCTTCTTAAGCAGCTGCAGCGCCTTATCACTGTTGCCTGAGGCAGTATAAGCGTTCACAAGAAGATCTTCACTACCCTCAGGCGGATTTGATGAGTCCACCAGAAGTTCGAGATGCCGAATTGACTCACTATAGTTCTTCTGCTGAAACAAAAGGGTCGCCAAGTAATGGCGGGCCTGCATGTGGCCATCATCAGCCTCCAGAACCTTCACAAGTTTCTCTTTTGCTACATCCAGCTTGCCATTCAGATAGTCGTGTGTGGCATCTAAAAACAGATCTGCCTTTGCTTCACCTAAAAACAGTGTGAAGGCAAAGCAAAGAGCTGCTCCCTTTATGAGTAAGACCCTCAAATTAAACATCATCATATTCCCCTATTTAAATACATTGCCAATAGTTACCTGAAAGCAATAAAAGACAATGCCCTCTTCTATTTCTACACAACCCTTTCTCAGCCACTCCAGCCTATATCGGCGGTGCCATTGGAGGCGGTGCCATTGGAGGCGGTGCCATTGGAGGCGGTGCCATTGGAGGCGGTGCCA
>CAZFCL010000113.1:0-3584 GCA_964517705.1 uncultured Zetaproteobacteria bacterium
GTACAGAGTCATCACCAGCAACCCCGAGGGGAGTGTTCCTAAACTAATAGATAGCGTACATATTCACCTGCGCATGTCACATATCGATGGCAGTGTAATAAGTGACTCCACTGCAACCGGAGAGCCGGTGCAAATCTATATTAAGCATGCATCAGGCGGCTTTCGCAAGGTGCTGAGCAACATGCATGTCGGCAGCAAGTGGATTGCCTATATCCCACCACACATGGCATTTAGCAGTCGTGGCAATGAGAAATATGGCATTGGGCCAAATGAAACACTGATCTGTGAAATAGAGCTATTGGATATCATCTGGTAACCCAGCCTGAGTGGCAACAATCAACGAAAAAGCCCGCTATGTAGCGGGCTTTTTTATCTAATCTTTATAACTGGAATCAATCAAGGCGGGTGCGCTCTTCCTGCTCCTGCGCAGTCTTACACTCGATGCAGAATGTAGTCACAGGGCGTGCCTGCAGTCGCTTAATACTGATGGCTCCACCACACGACTCACACTCACCAAATTCACCGTCATGGATGCGCACCATCGCCTGGTCAATCTTCTTAATCAGGCGCCTCTCACGATCCTTGATACGCAGATCAAAGTTGCGATCTGTCTCTACACTGGCCTGATCAGTCGGGTCAGGAAACGCTGTCTGCTCCTGCTCGGTCATGGCATGCACGTTCTCGCTCTGACCAAGCTCAAGCTCAGCCTTCCACTCGATCAGTTGCTTCTCAAAATCAGCCAGTTGTTTTTTACTTAGTGCCATTCCAAATCCTCCAACAGATAAAAACCGCCAGGGCGCGTTTTCAAAAGGGCGCGAAAGATAGCGGCTCTAGTGAATGGTGTAAATAATAGCCGCCCTCGAAGGGATTATAGCAACAACCCGCCCTTTTGGCGACTCTAAGTCAGCTGCAACAGCGCCTGAAAATCAGCCTGCCAGTGCTCTGCAACCACAGGCAAGGGTAGAGGCTGTGTAAAATCAGACATGCGAGCAACACCAGCCTTCAGGCCGCAGGGGTTAATCGATGCGAACCACGCTGGATCGATATCAACATTGAGCGACATGCCGTGGAATGCAACACCCCGCGTGATACGCACACCAAGTGCAGAAATCTTACGATCACCCACCCAGACACCCGGAAACCCACAGCTACGCTTCGCCTCAACGCCAACACCAGAGAGCATGCGGATACAGGACTCTTCTAATAAATACACATATCTTTTGATGCCAATTTCACGCCTGCGAAGGTGAATGACTGGATAGAGCATCACTTGGCCAGGTCCATGAAAGGTCATCTCTCCTCCACGATCTGAGTGAAAAACAGGCGCGGGAAGTGTATCGGTCAGGCGATTATCAACACCGCGCCGCCCGGTTGTATAAACCGCCTCATGCTCACAGGAGAAAACCGCCTCATCCGCAATACCCTTCCCAACGGCATCGGCGTGTGCAGAGAGTTTCTGCCAGACAGGCTCATAAGGCTGCCGCCCCAACCAGTAGTGAGTAAGCAGCTCCATATATTAGACCGACAGGGCGAAATTAATGAGCCAGTACGAGCCGCCCATAATCAATGGGCCGATCACACCCTGCAGCACACCAAACACCAGCAGCGCAACAATGATCAGAAAGCCGAAAGGCTCCAGACGCGATAACTGCCACGCCATTGGCCCCGGCAACAATCCGACAGCAATGCGGCCACCATCCAGTGGTGGTAATGGCAATAGATTAAAAACACAGAGCACCATGTTGATAATGATCGAGGCCTGACACATCAAGGCGAGCGGCTCAATAACCCAGAATAGTGATTGCGGTAGCTGCAACACCAGCATCAGCAATATGGTCGAGAGCAACGCCAATATCAGATTGGTGGCAGGGCCAGCCAGCGCGACCCATATCATATCTCGCTTGGGGTTGCGCATCTTGCGAGAATCGATCGGTACCGGCTTGGCATAACCAAATAGAAATGGAGAGCCTATAACAACAAGCACTATCGGGATTAGAACTGTTCCGACCGGGTCGATGTGCTTGACCGGATTTAGTGTGATGCGCCCCATCCACCGAGCAGTGTTATCACCAAACTTCTCCGCTACCCAGCCATGTGCCACTTCATGCAGAATAATTGCCAGTAGAACCGGCAACGCCCAGATGGTGATTTTCTGAATGATTGCATCAATATCCATGCCTTCTCCAACCTCTTCTAGCTGGCAGTAGACCAGAAAGTAGAAACAAATTCAGCAGCTATACGACAACAGCCTCTAAGACCGAATAGCCTCGGCAAAGCGATCAAAGAGGTAATCAGCATCCTGTGGCCCCGGACTTGCTTCAGGGTGATACTGCACTGAGAAGATTGGTTTACCTCTCACTCTTAAGCCTTCAACCGTACCATCAAAGAGCGATCTGTGAGTAATTTCGACATGGTCAGGAACATTATCATCGCGTACGGCAAAGCCATGGTTCTGGCTGGTAATCTCGATCTTGCCCGTAGTTTCATCTTTGACCGGGTGGTTGCCACCACGATGGCCAAACTTCAGCTTAAAGGTAGAGAGGCCGAGCGCCTGACTTAATAGCTGGTGCCCCATGCAGATGCCAAAAATAGGAACATCAGCATCCAGAAGCAGACGAATCTGCTCAACAGCATAGTCGACAGCTGCTGGATCGCCGGGGCCGTTAGAGAGAAAAACACCATCAGGGTTCATGGCCAGAATATCCGCCGCTGAGGTTTGGGCCGGGACAATACTCACATTCAGGCTACGATCGGCCAGTTTGCGGAAGATATTGCGCTTACATCCAAAATCGAAAGCGACCACCCGCTTATCGGCAGCAGGGTGGGTGAAGCTGGCAGATACAAGGTCGTACTCCCCCTCTTTCCACTCATCACATTGAGTACGACTTACCTGTCCGCAAAGGTCTCGCCCTTCCAGACCATCCCATGCCTTCGCCTTTGCCACAGCATCGGCCTCAGACATGCTATCAGATGCAATAACGCCATTCTGAGCGCCATGGTCACGCAGATGCCGTACCAAGGCACGGGTATCAATACCGGCAATACCAACGACACTATTTGCTGCCAACCAGTCACTCAAATCACTCTCAGCACGATAGTTGGAGGTGATGCGCGCCGGTGCACGTACAATACAGCCACGTACTGAAATGCCATCGGACTCCATGTCGGTACCATTGATGCCAACATTGCCAATATGTGGATAGGTGAATGTGATAATCTGATCGGTATAAGATGGGTCGGTAAGAATTTCCTGATAGCCAGTCATGGAGGTGTTAAAACATACCTCCCCCACTGTATTGCCTACCGCACCGAATGCTTCTCCGTGAAAAACACGCCCGTCTGCCAGTGCCAGAATCGCCTTTGCCATCGCTAAAACCACCTCACTGTTGAACCCGGCGCAGAGTACGAAAAATCATCGCTGAAGTCGAGTTGAAAGGTGTCACTACGTCAGTGGTGAAAAGAGCATATCCAGATCTTGTGGTGACCAGAGCGCACCTCTCTCTCCACCGCCCGCATGGATAGTGGCATCCATCAACTGCCGCTTACGCTCCTGCAACTCAAGAATACTCTCCTCTACGGTACCC
>CAZFCL010000113.1:3594-3935 GCA_964517705.1 uncultured Zetaproteobacteria bacterium
ACAAACACCGCCTTATCCTGACCAATACGATGTGCGCGATCTGTTGCCTGCGCTTCAACCGCTGGATTCCACCAAGGATCATAATGAATCACCGTATCTGCAGCAGTCAGATTCAAACCAACACCGCCCGCCTTCAGGCTGATCAGAAATAGTGGCACCTCACCACTCTGAAACTGCTCAATGGGTGTTTCACGGTCACGTGTCTGACCAGTCAGCTTCACATAGCCAACTCCAAGTTTTTTGACCTCATCTTCAATCAACCCAAGCATCGTGGTAAACTGAGAAAAGAGCAGCACTTTGCGCCCCTCTTCAATCATATCGGGAAGCATCTCAAGCAGCAT
>CAZFCL010000114.1:0-3919 GCA_964517705.1 uncultured Zetaproteobacteria bacterium
ATGTTTCCACCTTGTGTGAAGCTTTATCCGAGGGCTTCTCCATGCAGAGTGCCTCAAGCACGCGCTCACGCATTTCAGCAGCGGCTTTTCGGGTGAAGGTCAGCGCCAGAATCTCCTCCGGCTCATCCACTATAGCGAGAAGCTTCAGAATACGCTGGGTCAGCAGCTCTGTCTTACCCGAACCCGCCGGGGCCTGCACCAGAAAAGATCTGGCTGGGTGGAGTGCTGTACCACGCACAACCTCACTCACGGCTCACCCTCCTCGCTATCATCCACCATGCCAACTTCACTGATTCGGCATAGGCCCTCCAAGCCACAATAGTCACAGGCATGCGCATCACGTGGCGACACATCACAACGGCCTTCGACAAACTCACTCGCCAGCGCGTTGATGCGCTGCTTCCAAAGGGTCAAAAGATCGGGCCACGTCTCCGCCTCTTCATCCTTTCCTTTATAAACGGCAACACCATCAATGCCAATACCCTCACCGGCAAGGCCCTCAAAGCCCATATCGCCACTACGCACCCGAGCGAAACAGACCGCATCATCTGCACTGACCTCTGCCGCCATACTGTAGAGGGGTAGCTGCGGTTCACTCATGCGCCCCCCGATCCACTTGCCAATGCTCTGTTTTTTTCCGGTTTTGTAATCGATCAGAATCTTGTTCCCATCACTATCCTGATCAATACGATCTATTTGAAGGTTTACAGAAAAGCGCTCCTGCCCCGCTTGTGGAAGCTTCATACGATACCACGCCTCACGCTCAACCACTTCAAAAGGTGGCCGCTTACGCTCCTCATCTAACCAGGCCACCAGCACCCGCTCCATACGCTGGCTTTCGAACTGACGCTGCGCCTCAGGGATAGAGCCATGTGACTCCTGCCATGCATGCGAAACTGCTGCGCCCACCAAGGCAGAGATGTCATCCTCACCCATTGCCAAAAGCCTGCTCTGCCGCCTCAGCTCTCCCCAGATATACTCCAGCGCCTTATGAATCAGTGAACCTTTTTCTGCAGCATCGACACCGGGGCTGGTTTCATCAAGTGGTGCAATACCAAGTCTGTGCGTAGCAAAAGCACGGAACGGACATGCCGACTGATTTCTGATCACCGCAGAACCACCGCGCACTTTTTCACTGCTGGAGAGAGGTACAAAGGGGGCATCGTCAAACAGCTCCGTCTCCACCCTTTCTGGTTCACGCGCCTTCTCCGCATAAACACTTTCAGCAATGCCAGAACAGAGTGGTGAGGCAGTTACATGGTGCTCATCATGCTGGCACGCATAACTGACATAAAGCTCACCTGCGGCCTGTTTTAGTTGCTGCCATAAAAAACCGGATGCCTTGTATGCCTGCTCTGCAGTCGCTCGCCCCACCTGATATTTTCGTTGCAATGCAAGAGGTAGTAGTGGCGCAACATCAACTGAAAATGGCACTGCATCACTATCCATACCCATGGCAAACAGAGCATCAAACTTCAGCCCCGCAACCTGATCGAGTGGTAACACTGACACTTGTGGAAACTGGGCAGTCAGCGGCAACTCTGTTTCACTGCAGGCAGTGCGAAGCAGACCCAGAAACAGAGACCACTCGATCTTTTCGCGCACAGCATCGATAGCCACCAGTGATGTAAGGCAGTCACGAAAGCCATTAAGTTGACGAACCTCAAAATTGCTTCGTGATCCAACATCGGACTGCAGAAATCCAGTTGATTGCAGCAGACCGTGCAGCGATCGCACCCACTCGCCCGCAGATCGTGGTGATGTATCCCACAGCAGTAGACTTTTTAGCGCCGAGCCCAGCTGAGGCAATCCCTCCATCGACTCAGAGGCGAGCAGTGATTTGAACCCGATATAATGGCGGTTCCCTCTACGTAGCTCAGCATCAAGCTCTGCACGCACCAAACGCTCATCAGAAAAACCCTTCAGCCCGGGCGAAAAAAGAAGTCGTGAAAAATCGGCAAAGGGGGCACCGCTCCTGCCCGCCAGTTGCAACAGGCCGAATAGCTGGCGAATCATCGGGGCTTCTGCCAATGGTTGCCCTGCCATATTCACCGCCTGCTTCCCCGGCTGTATCAGTGCTTGCAACAACCGCTCATCAACTGTGCGCCGCAGCAGCTTCTGGTCACTTGCACGACTGCTATAGACAACTGCAATGCGCGCTAGCGGGCTCGTCTCAATAGTGTGAGCAATGCGATCAGCAATATAGCGACATTCGGCCTCCGGATCGTCACACGCGGTCAGGGTGACCTGACCAGCCTCCTGATCATCTGCCACTATCGAGACCTGCACGCCATGATTTTGTAACACCTGAAGCATCGCCTGCTGCATCGGCGTCAGAGCATCAAAGCCATCAACCAGGAGCCGTCTATCTTCACAAAGATTATGGAGATGCGGCAGAAGCAGGCCTGGGAGATCAGCAGCCATGCTGCGCTCTCGCTTGCCTACCTCATGTTGCATGGCAGTCATCCAGCGCTGCAGTGCCTCAGCCTCTTCACCGTAGCCTGCCAGCTCAGCCGCACTGATCTGATACTCCCGCATCAGGGCATAAGCTGCTGCTGCGTGCTTTGCCAGCCCACGCGCCAGGCTACTGTTCTGATTGCTTTGATCACTCTTGCGCAAATCACTGGAGATCACGCGCTCCCACAGCTGCGACTCCTGCAACTGACTAAGCGCCACTGGAATAGTCGGCTCATCCGAAACCAGTTTCGCCAGCCAGTTTCGCCAACTTTCTACTCGCGGTGTTGCAACCACACTGCTCTTTGATGCCGTAACAGATCGCCGCTTCCAGTCTGTAGCAAGTCGCGAAGAGGATGTCAGCATCAGTGTGCCGCCATCAAGTAGCGAACAGGTGTCGGGTTGTAGTATGGACTCGAACTTCGACGGTTCAGTCATTCGCTGTCGGAAAGTTCTGGCCGCCAATGGCCGGGCACAACATTGCCCGCCTCATCGGTATAAGCTGGTACATACTCCTGCGGTGGCACATCGCCATTCTGTAGCATGATAAATACCGAGATAGCCGATGTAAGGCTGACAAGCAGTACCGCTACGTAAAACCACTTTGGTGCGCGCTGTTTTCGCCCCGGTGTGATATCAATAATTTTCTGCTCCGACTCCCTTGCATGGCGCGTTTTTAGCCATAAGAGAAGCAACAGCATCATGTTGCGGGCAACAAACATGAGTAGCGCAGGCCCAATGAAGAAGAAAATGGATACAAGAAGATTTCTAAGCATCAGACAGCCAGCTCCTTCATACGTCTGGCATACGCCTCCACATTCGGCTCCTGCCCGGCTCGCTGAGCGTAGTGAACTGTCTCAGCAAGTGTTTCGAGAAGCTTGTGCAGCGCATCATGGCGCTCCATCTTTTTCACTGTCATCATGTTATCCATAGCGCGTGCCGCTTCGGGTGGGTGCTTGGTGGCTAACTGCTCTTCGATCGCCAAATGTAGGGAAAGGTGAAGGTAGGGATTCATGCCATCATCGACCTGAAAATCACGATCAAGGAATGACTCCATATCGTCAAAGAAGTGGTGGTACTCTGGGTGCATCTCAATCACGCGAGCGATACGCACCTCAAGCGCATTGATCGGCAACCCTGCCTGTGACTTCTGCCATGCATCCCAGAAAATCTGTCGGTGTGCCCGCAGCTGCTCCCGGCTTGGGCCACTCTCTTCACTCATTCGGAACCTCCAGTTTGTTAGAGGAAACTGTAACACGATTCAGGCAGAGGTCTAACCTTCAGACAACCGCCTATAGTGCCATTACAAAGGTGTGGTTACTTCTCGTTTTGGTCAGCACTTAAAAAGTGCTTCAGGAGAAACTCCTCCTCACAGGGAGAGAGGTCATAGCGGCGACACGCTTCCTCTATCGCCTCTGTATCGTACCGGTGGTGTTCCGAAATCCAATGGATAGCACGGCGTATC